>CANQEB010000006.1 GCA_947594085.1 uncultured Lachnospiraceae bacterium
GTATTTTTATCACGGAGTCGCCGCGCTTGATATCACCACGCCCACGGTGTCCTATCAGGAGGCCGGTACGCTGTATCAGTTTTCCCCGGACGATAAGCCGTGGCCGACAGCGGAGGAGCTGCAGGCGTTTTCATCGCTGCCTGGGGTGACAATGGCAGATACAAGGTACATGACGGCAGGATTGATTGAGGATTACAAGCGTCTGGTGAAGGACGGCGAGACGGCTTACGGGACAGGACAGTTTGTGCTGGAGGGCGACTATGTCGGCTATGAGGAGACTCCGGGCTCCGGGAATTTTATCAATCTGCTGCTGCAAAATGTCAGGCTGCTTGCGGGCGATGTCACGCTTGATTCCAAAGAACCTCTCAAGATCGAGACGCGAAAACTGACGGAAGAAGAATATGAAGAACTGCGGGCGACCGATTACTATTACGGCGAATTGCCATTGTCCTTTTTTGAGGAAACACAGATAGGAAGCCGCTGCCTTGTCACAGGAAATTACGACAGGACGAGCGGGCGGGAGTTGAAGCTTAACGTGATGGATGCGGGCGCAAAAGCGTTCTGTGTCCTGGATAATTTGGGAGCAGATTATCTTGAAAGCCCGGACTTTGCCTATCAGAACGGACTAATCCGGGCAATCCGGCAGGATTCCCGTACCTTTGATATCGTCTATACTTCCGACATGCGCGCCATACCTCGTTTCAATGAGCGCAGCATGGTCATCGCCGAGGGACGACCGCTGGTCGCCGGGGACGAGGACGTCTGTGTGGTGAGCGAGCTTTTTCTGGAGACCTATGGGCTGTCCGTCGGGGACAAAATCACAGTGCAGCTTGGGGATAAATTGACGCCGCAGAATTCCATGATCGGAGCGATGTCGCTCGGAGCCGGGAAACGACTGGCAGATTTTGTGACTACGGAGGAGCTGGAGATCGCGGGCGCTTATCGGATGACGGATGATGTGCAGACACGCATAGCGGAATCGGAGTGGGCGTACACGGAAAATACTGTTTTTGTGCCGGCTTCGCTTTTGCCTGTGGAGGTGCCGGACGACTATAAGGGCAGCGCGGGCGAGTTCAGCGTGTTTGTGGAAAAGGCTCAGGATATCGAAGCTTTCAGGGAAGCCGCGGAACCTCTGGCCGCTGAGATGGGACTCGGGCTGCGCTTCTCGGACGGCGGCTGGATGCGTGTAAAAGACAGCTTCAGAAGCGGTGAGCGCACCGCGCTTTTTACCGTCGTTTTCTATGTGCTTGGCGCGATGCTGGCGCAGTTCCTCGCGGTCTACCTGTATGTAGGCGGGGAAAAGAAAGCTTATGCCATCATGCGGACGCTCGGTGTTCCGGCGGGCAAGGCGGAGGCTGCGATTGTGCTGCCGCTTGGGGTCTTGCTTGCAATTGCGATCCCCATAAGCAGTGCTGCCGGGATTGTGTACACGTCCCGGACGGCGGCTGCGGCATTGAAAAGTCTGGCAGATGGGATGCCGGAAGGCTATGTCCCAAACGTTGCGCAGTCGCGCATGGTCATTGCGATAAGTCTGTTGGCGGAGGTCGTTTATGTTCTGGGCGTCAGCTTTGCTGTTCTGGGAAAATTGCGGAAGATTCCTCCGCTTGAATTGCTGCAGGAGGGCTCCCGGACAGGTGCCGTAAAAAGGGAGACTGCCGTCCGTGGGGAGGAGACTCCGCTTCCGGCTGATTTTGCGGTCTCAAAGCTTTTGGAAGCGGACGAAACGCCTGTTTCCGGAAGATATCCTGCCTTTTGCCAAGTGTCGGCCTATGCGTTTCGTCAGATCAGGCGCGATATCGGAAAGACTTTGCTTTCATTTCTTCTCGCAGTGGTGCTTTTTGCCGGTACGGGCGTTTTCATACTGGCGATGCATACCTTTCAGGATGCCTTTTTTGAAACGGATGTTACGGCGCGTCTTACGGGATTTTCCTCCGATTCGATTGCCGTATTGTCCGAATCCGATCTGACAAGGGATCTGTATTATTACGGGAAGCTCAGCGTTCGCGCGGGCAGTGCAGGAATCAGAAGCCCGCTGACGTTCACGAACAATCTAGAGCGCTGTCTGGGAGGCTGGCATAGGATCACTTACGCCGATGGGTATGACGCTTCCATCTTTGAAAGCGAGGAAGCCGTATGCCTGTTGGGACAAACCACAGCCGGGATGCTGGGTGTTCAGGCCGGTGATGAGGTCAGGCTTTTGACCGACGATCTGTATTCTTTTCTGCATCAGCTGTACGAGGAAGAATCTGCGTTTACAGAGGCGGCGGCGCGCGCGGGCACGCCGTATCAGGTGGCGGGTATCGTAGAGTCAGCAGATGAGAATATAAATACCGGAATCTTTGCCCCGGCAAACGGAGCGGCGGAGGTTTTATACGGACAACCGTTTCCGATTGGATACTGTGAATGTATTTTAACAGATAATGGGAGGATCCATGAACTGAATGTCCTGTTGGATGAGCAGAAGAATCAACAGCTGCAGTACGCTCCGACCGCGTCCTTCTACGTGGATACGGTGGCGCTTGAAAACATTCGCAGAATCCGCGACTTCCTGGATTCCCTGTTCCCTGTCGTTGTGGCCGCCACGCTTCTGCTTGCGCTGACCGGTTCCGCTCTGGTGATCGCGCAGTTGGCAACGGAAGCTGCATGTATGCGGATTCTTGGAACCGGAAAGAAACGCGCCCGCTGTATGCTGGTATCAGGGCATCTTGTGCTGTGCCTGATCGGGGTGGCGTTTGTGGCGGGTCTTCTTTTCTTTCGTGCGCCTGTGCTTTTTGCAAAGAGTACCCGGACGTTTGCCTTCTGCTGGACTTTGTATCTGGCTGGTTTTGTTGGCGGCGCGGTTCTGGCGTCCGTGCAGATTACCGGACACAGAGTATTAGAGCTTCTGCAGCTGAAAGAATAAGAGTATTAGAATTTCTGCAGAGGAAAGAATAAGAGCACTGGAATTTTATCAGATTAAGAAATTAAGGGTATCTGAAACTAGGATGAAAGGAGGAAACGTCATGTCGGCGTTGGCATTGAAAAATGTGACCTATCGCTATAAGGATGCACCGAAAGCCGCTGTCTCCGGAATTTCCTGTCTGTTCGAGGAGGGAAAGGTCTATTCGATCACAGGACCTTCCGGTTCCGGGAAATCGACTTTCCTTTCGCTGCTGGCGGGAATGGATCATCCGACAGAGGGTGAGATTTTTCTCGACGGAGAAAATATTGCGGAAATTGATCTCGACCGCTACCGCCGCGAGAGTATTTCGATGATCTTTCAAGCTTTTCATCTTTTTCCGCTGCTCACGGTCATGGAGAATGTCTGTTTCCCAATGGAGCTGTGCGGAGTGAGCCCGAAGGATGCGAGAAAAAGGGCGGAGGTTCTGCTGGAGGGCGTCGGTATCGCAAAGGAAAAGAGAAATCGTTTCCCGTCAAAGCTGTCAGGAGGCGAACGGCAGCGTGTGGCAATCGCACGGAGCCTTGCGTCAAACGCGAAAATCATTCTAGCAGATGAGCCGACCGGAAATCTTGACTATGCAAACACACAGAACATTATCGAGATTTTGTGTGATCTTGCACATAACAAAGGATATTGTGTCATCATCGTGACCCACGACAGCGAAGTCGCCGAGGCGGCCGATGTAGCGTTTCGGATGAGAGACGGAGTATTGCAGACGGAATGGAGAGAAAAGAAAAATGGGTGAGCGGTCCCCGTTTCAGTCCGCATTGGCGGATTTTACTTATGATGTGGCGAGCGGCGGCGCCATTCGGCACCTGACAGATTTGGGCTATACGGCGAAGCAGATAGCAGAAACACTTTCCTATCCGACGCCGATGAACAGAATACAGGAGCAGATGTGGAAAAGGCTGCTGGAGACTGAGACGATACTTGCGCAGGAGCCGGGGAGTCCGAGAGAGATTTCTAAATTCGTCCGGGAATATGATAAATACGGGAGGACGAGCTTTCGCATGGTCTCTGAACCTGCCTCGCAGGAGAGCAGAATCTGTATCGCAGAGATTACGATATCTGCTTCGGAAAAGGAACGGCTTCGCGGCATCCTTCAGCGTAAGCTTTCTGAAAACGGAGAGAGGGCTTCCTATGCCGCCTGCGATTTTGGCCTGCTGATGGCCGACAAGCCGGAAAAATACTGCAGGCTGCTCGCCGCGCTTGACGAGTGCAGCCAGGACTATATAGAAGGGCTTCCGTGGGAGCGAAAAGTAGTCTATCACAGGCTGAATGAGCGGATGCAGGAGATCGTGTTTCACCTGCTGGAAAGCGGTCTCTGGCAAGGAGACTGTTATTTTCTTGCTACAGGGGAGCGGGTTCATCTCATTTAGCTTTGTAGAATGAGATGCAACAGATCCGCAATGGATGAAAGGCTGAATTTATGGTACTCAGAATCAGTGAACTGAAGCTTCGCCCGGATCACACGGAGCAGGAGCTTACAAATGAAATACAGAAGATCCTGCGGCTGCGCGGGGAAAAGCCGGAGTACGAGATCGTGCGCCGGTCGATTGACGCGCGGAAAAAGCCGGAGCTAAAATATGTCTACACGGTGGACATTACGGTGGAGAATCCGCGGGCGGTGATGAAGCGAATCCATAACAACAAGATCACGCTTGTGGAAAAGAAGGAGTATGTGTTCCCCTATGCTCAAAAATGTGAGAATCCTTTGAGAACGAAAGACAGGGAGATTATGAACGGTCAAAAGGAGCAAGTGGACTGCAGTATGCTCCCTCCGGTCGTGGTCGGCAGCGGCCCGGCCGGGCTGTTCTGTGCGCTGATGCTCGCGCGGGCAGGACTCTGCCCCATCGTGTTGGAGCGCGGAGAATCGGTCGATGACCGGGTGTGCACGGTAAACCGTTTCTGGGAGAGTGGACAGTTGAATCCGCAGTCGAACGTGCAGTTCGGCGAGGGCGGAGCTGGCACGTTTTCGGACGGAAAGCTGAACACGATGATCAAAGATCCAGACGGGAGAATTCGTTTTGTGCTGAAGGAGTTCGTCCGGGCGGGGGCGTCGGAAGAGATTTTGTACCATCACAAGCCGCATATCGGAACGGACGTGCTGGTGGATATTGTCCGGGCGATCCGCGAGGAGATCAAAGCGCTGGGCGGGGAATTTCATTTTAACAGCTGCCTGACCGGGATTTCAGTTAACACATCAGGACGTCCGGCTCTATCATCAAACATATCTGAGGAAAAGACGGTCTGCCTGTCTGCTGACAATGTAATGGACAGCCTGCTTGCAAAGAGAGCTGAAGCGTTGCCGGAACAGCAAGATATTTACAAATTGTCGATCAACCACGGCGAGAGAACGCTGCAAACACGACATTTGATCCTTGCGATTGGGCACAGCGCACGAGACACTTTTTCCATGCTCTATGAGCTGGGGCTTCCGATGCAGGCGAAGTCTTTCGCGGTTGGACTGCGCATCGAGCATCCCCAAAAGACGATCAACGATGCGATGTACGGGACGGATTGCCCGTATGAGCTGGGCGCGGCTCCGTATAAGCTGACGCACAAGTGCGCAGATGGAAGAGGAGTCTATTCATTCTGCATGTGTCCGGGCGGTTTTGTTGTGAATGCATCCTCCGAGCCGGGCAGGACGGCGGTCAACGGCATGAGTTACAGCGGCAGAGACAGTGAAAACGCGAACAGCGCGATCGTCGTCACGGTTTCGCCGGAGGACTATTGCCGAAAGGGAGATCCGCTCTCTGGAATTGCATTTCAGCGGGGACTTGAGGAGGCCGCTTATGCGTGCGGCGATGGAAAAATCCCGGTGCAGCGTTTCGGGGATTTTTGTGAGAATGTCGCAACGGCTGAATTTGGAGAGATCCGACCGCAGTGCAAGGGCACGTATACTTCGGCGAATTTGCGCACGATACTGCCGGATGCGCTGAACAAATGCATCATCGAAGGGATTCAAAGCTTCGGCCGGAAGATTCCGGATTTCGACAGCCCTGACGCTCTTTTGTCTGGCGTGGAGAGCCGTACATCCTCCCCGGTGCGCATTCTGCGCGATAACAGATGCCGGAGCGAGGCATTCCCTGGCATCTATCCCTGCGGAGAAGGAGCCGGATACGCCGGTGGAATTACATCTGCGGCAGTTGATGGCATCCGCGTCGCGGAGCAGGTATGTGATAATATTATATTCTTTCAAAAAATTTTATAAACAGAGGTGTATACTTTACTGAGAATTTGTGGTAAGATATTAAATGGTTTATTGTGCTGATAGGGGAAGAGAATATCAGGAATGATATGAGGAACACAGATTTCTCTGTAAACCATGCGGAGTCTTTTGGGGAAGCTCTGCACACAATGAGGAGTATACCGAAAGAGGAACGACCGTACGAGAAATGCTTCGAGCACGGCGCGGAGTCTCTGACCGACGCGGAACTTCTGGCGGTGATACTTCGCACAGGCGTCAAGGGTGAATCGGCATTGGAACTGTCAAGGAAGATACTTGCCCAAAGTACAGAGGCAAACGGACTCCTCGGCATTTATCATATGTCGATTTCTGATTTGACGAAGGTAAAAGGGCTTGGACGTGTCAAGGCAATTCAGCTGAAGTGCGTGGCCGAACTGTCGCGCAGGATCGCGCGGTCTACGTTTTCCGAGGGTATTTCTTTCAAAGAGCCGAAAAGCGTAGCAAAATACTATATGGAGGAGCTGCGACACTTAGAGCAAGAGGTCCTGATGCTTGCCATGCTCAACAGCAAGGGCAGGCTGTTGAGGGATCAGGTGATCTCAAAGGGTACTGTGAGGGCGTCTTTAATCTCACCTCGTGAGATTTTTATTGAAGCGATGCGGAACCAGGCGGTTAGCATCATTTTGCTGCACAATCATCCGAGTGGAGATCCGACGCCAAGCAAAGAGGATATCAGTCTGACACAACGTGTCAGAAAGGCGGGAGCTATTGTGGGGATTGAGCTCCTCGACCATATAATTATAGGGGACTGCCAGGCAATCAGCATGAGGGAGCAGAAGTTCTGGTGTGAGGAAGAATCTGTGAGGGGTACTTTGCATGTTGTTTCAGAAGATTTGTGGGATCGATCTGGGGACAGATACGATTAAGATACGAGATAAAAACGGTAAATTTTTTTTGTACAGCAAGAACGTGATTGCGCTTCGGGAGGATGGCTCTCCGCTTGCGATCGGCGACGCGGCATACGAGATCTACGAGAAGAATCCAACGAATATCCGTGTCATCTGGCCAATGGCGGGTGGAGTGATCGCGAATTCGACGGAGATGGAGATGGTTCTGTCGCATCTTCTGAAGAAATTCTCCGGCATATTTCGCACCGGGGCATCGCTTTGTATCGCAGTGCCGAGTGATATTACTCAAGTAGAAAAGCGCGCGTTCTTTCTTGTCATGCGCGGAAAAATCAATGCGGGCAGGATCCGTCTGATCGACAAAGGGATCGCAGATGCGGTGAGTGCCGGATTACCCGTGCTCTCGACGCGAGGACACATGATTGTGAATATTGGGGCAGACACAACGGAAATCTCCGTGATCTCTGCCGGGAAAGTGATCCTGAGTCAGACGATGAAGGTCGGTGGACGCAAGCTTGACGAGGACATCGCGACAATGGTGCGTCGCAAATTTAACCTTAGCATCGGTCAGCAGACGGCTGAATCGTTAAAAAACAACCTGGCATTTATGATCAACGGGCCAAAGCTGGAGCAAAAGGTATTTGGAATTCACACGCTCTCAGGGCTTCCGAAGTCTGAACTGATACCGTCACTGGCAGTCAGTGTCGCGATCATTGATACGATCGATGCAATTGTGGAGAATATCAAACTGATTTTCAACCGAGTGCCACCACAGCTCATGAAAGATATCACGCGTGAGGGAATCTACCTGACCGGTGGCGTTTCTATGATCTTGAATCTGCCGGAGTATATCCGTAAGGAAATAGGAATCCCACTGCATCACATACAGGATCCGCGCAACAGCACAATCCGCGGTCTTGTTGAAATTCTGAACAACAAAGACCTGCGCCAATTTACGTATACGTTGAATGACCTGACAAGGATGAGATAGAGGCGGAAGACTATGAAAAAGAAGATGAATGAACAACTGAAGAATAAATATATCCTTGCTACTCTTTCCGCGCTTTGTGTCCTGCTGATCGTAGTGTCATTCCTCGATAGCAGTGTGATAGCTCCGGTAAAGCAAGTGAGTGGATTTTTGATCACTCCGGTGCAGAAGGGAATCAACGGCTTTGGCTCGTGGCTGTCGGGATTGACAGACAATTTTGAAGATGCACAGACGCTGCGCGCAGAGAATGAAGAACTGCAGGCCAAGGTGGATTCGCTGACCGAAGAGAACAGCCAATTGGTGCAGGATCGGGAAGAGCTCAGGCGACTTCGCACCTTATATGAATTGGACGAGCAGTACGATGAGTATGAGAAGGTGGGCGCTAGGGTGATCGCGAAGGAGCCGGGCAACTGGTTCCAGCTCTTCACAATTGACAAGGGCTCACAAGACGGAATTGAGCCGGATATGAATGTAATCTCTGGTGGTGGCCTTGTCGGGATCGTGACGGAGACCGGTCCGAACTGGTCTACCGTGCGTGCGATTATTGATGACAACAGCAACGTGAGCGCAATGATCTCTACGACATCCGACCAGTGCATTATTGCCGGAGATCTTCGACTGATCGACGAAGGTTCGCTGAACCTGATCCAGCTCACGGATGTGGACAATAAGGTTCATGTCGGAGATAAGGTAGTCACCTCCTATATCAGTGAAAAGTTTTTACCCGGAATTCTGGTTGGCTACATCAATGAGCTGAACAACGATGCAAACAATCTGACAAAGTCCGGTTACATCACACCGGTCGTGGATTTTCGACATGTACAGGAAGTTCTTGTAATCCTGGAAAAGAAAGTGTATGTGCCGTCTGATTCTAAGTCTGTACAGTCGCAGACGGACAGTACATCTGCGAACCCCGCAGATGCAGGGACAACATCTGGCGCAGACGAAGATACCGGCATAGAACCCTTAAATGACGAGAATACCGGGGCAGAACCGGAGGGATAATAATCATGAAACGTAAAATTACAATGGCGGTTTTGATCTTGTTGTTTCTGCTTCTGCAATCCACACTTTGTCAGAAGATTGCAGTCGCCTCGATCAAGCCGAACCTTTTAATCATCCTGATCGTGTCATTCGGGCTGATGCGCGGGCGCAGATCCGGAATGCTGATTGGATTTTTCTGCGGACTTTTTGCGGATATCTTTTTCGAAAGCATCATGGGCTTTAACGCAATCATCTACATGTGGGTTGGTTATCTGAGCGGTTATTTCTATCGTATTTTTTACGATGATGATATCAAGACACCGCTGTTTCTGATCTCGATCAGCGATTTAGCCTACGGGATCATTCATTATTGTTTCCGCTTTCTTTTGCGCGGACGCATTCAATTTTTCGGATACCTTGGGAGAATCATATTGCCGGAGGTGTTCTACACCCTGATCGTGACAATTATTTGTTACAGGATTCTGTATATGATCAACCAAAAGCTTAGCCTGAGCGATAACAGAGGAGTTGACAGTCTTGTTTGAAGAAATGAAGAAAAACTTTATAAAAGCGGTCAATTCAAGGGTCATCGTGATGATTGTCGTGATCGTACTGATGGCTGCACTTATCATCCAGAGACTGTTTCAGCTCCAGATCGTGCAGGGCGAGAACTTTCAGAACGATTTTTCCCTTTACATTACAAGGGAACGTTCCCTGCCAAGCTCACGCGGCAATATCTACGACCGCAATGGCAATCCGATCGCCTACAATGAGCTTTCTCATTGTGTTACATTTGAGGATAACGGTACGTATTCGGACACACACACAAAGAATCTCGCGCTCAACGGCATGCTGTATCATCTGATCCAACTGCTCGCTGAGCAGGGCGATACCGTCGTGAGCGACTTCAAAGTAGATCTGACGGAGGATGGCACATACGAGTACAACGCCGGTGGCTTTACGCTGAATCGTTTCAAGGCCGACTTGTTTGGGCAGGCTTTGATCGATGACCTTTCAGAGAAAGAGCTGAACATCACAGCTCCGGACCTGATGGCCATGCTGTGCGACGATGAGCACTATGGCATTTTTGATGAAAGGATTACAGAAGAAGAGCGCAGAGAGTATGGATTACCGGATAGCTATTCGGACGAGGAAATTCTGCAGCTTGTCTCGCTTCGCGCGGCGATCGCTGCAAACAATTTTCAGCGCTATCAGGCAGTAACGATTGCGCGGGGGATCAGTGACCAGTCTGTCGCGCGAATTCTTGAGAATATTGCGGATTTTCCGGGTGTCGCCATCTCAGAGGAGTACCGCAGGATCTACACGGATGCTGAATATTTGGCTCCGCTGATTGGGTATACCGGAAAAGTATCGGCAGAGGAGCTTGAAGAGCTGCAGGAAGAGAATGCAAACTATACGGCAAATGATATCGTCGGAAAAACCGGCCTGGAGAGTGTTCTTGAGACGACGCTTCAAGGAGACAAGGGGCAGGAGGTTATTTATGTGGACAGTCTCGGGCGGACGCTGGATGTCGCATCGCGTATCGAGCCGCAGGCCGGGAACGATGTCTATCTGACGATCGATATGGATCTTCAGCGCGCTGCCTATCAGATTCTGGAGCAGTACATCGCCGGAATCGTATATAAGATGACGATCAACGAAGAAGAATTTCACTCTGAGTGGATCACATCTTCCGACGATGTAAGAATTCCGATTTACGATATTTACTATGCACTATTTGAGAACAATGTGTTGGATGTCAGCCACCTGAAGGCGAAGGACGCATCGCCAAACGAGCAGGCAGTCTACAGCGCGTTCCTCGACAAGGCGGCAGAGACATTTTCGATCATAAAGGAAGAGCTTTTGACGGAGGCTCCGACGGCTTACCGCGATCTTGAGGATGCTTACGAGATAGGCGAACAGTATCAGGTCTACATGTCCTACATTGTGAACGATATGTTGATGAAGGGCACCGGGATTCTGAATGAAGATGCGATCGACAAGACGGACCCTGTGTATAAAGCATGGACAGAGGACGAGAGCATCAGCCTCAAAGAATATCTGACGCATGCAATTTCGATGAACTGGCTTGATATCACCAAGGTTTCGGGGGATGCCGCGTACATGGATACACAGGAGATGTTTGCGACCCTGTCGGATTACATCGCGGATTATCTCTATGAAGATGATAACTTCTGTAAGCTGGTCTATCGCTACATGCTGCAGGAGGATCGCATCAGCGGTGCGGATATCTGCCTGTTGCTCTTCGATCAAGGTGTTCTTGAGATGAATGCGGAGGATTATGAGAATCTACAGAACGGAACGCTTGGCGGGTATGATTTCATGCGCGCGAAGATCAGAAATCTGGAGATCACGCCGGCGCAGCTCGCGGTGACCCCCTGTTCCGGTTCCGTTGTTTTGACTGACCCGAATTCCGGGGAGGTACTTGCCTGTGTGACTTACCCGGGCTATGACAACAATCGTCTTGCGAACGAGATGGACAGCGACTACTTCACAAAGCTAAACATGGATAAGTCTTCTCCGTTCTACAGCCGTGCGACACAGGAGGCAATCGCGCCCGGTTCTACCTTCAAGCTTGTCACATCGGTGGCAGGTGTCATGGAAGGGGTGCTGAACATCGGGGAGGCTATCAGCTGTACAGGTAAATTTGAAATGTGGGATTCGGCAATCAACTGCTGGAACAAGTGGGGGCATGGAGCACTCACGCTTCAGCAGGCAATCACGGAGTCCTGCAATATGTTTTTCAACACGATCGGCTTCCGCCTTGCCAGTGTGAACGGGGAATATGAGGACGCGGTTGGTATTGAAGCGCTGACGAAATATGCCTCAATGTTCGGATTGAACGAAAAATCCGGCGTTGAGGTGCCAGAATCTTCGCCGAATATCTCGCAGATGGACGCGGTGCGTACTGCGATGGGACAGGCCGATAACCTGTTTACTACGACACAGCTTGCACGTTATGTGAGTACGATTGCAAACAGCGGTACTTGTTACAATTTGACGCTCGTCGACGCAATCACGGATTCAAGCGGAAGTGTGCTGGAGAAGCATCAAGCCGAGGTCCGCAATACCGTTGAACTGCCGCAGGATCTGTGGAACACGATCCATGCTGGAATGCGCGGCGTGGTACTAAATCACAAGGCCTTTAAGGACTTCAAGGCTGTCTCCGTGGCGGGCAAAACCGGTACCGCGCAGGTGAGCACGGATGTGCCAAACCATGGCGCTTTTATCGGTTACGCGCCGTATGAGAATCCGGAGTCGGACGATGCGATCGCAATTGCCGTGCGCATCGCGAACGGGTATTCCTCGGCCAATGCCGCATTGGTGGCACGCGATGTTATCTCATATTATTATAAGGTTGAACCGGAGGATCAGCTTATCACGGGACAGGCGTCGGAGACATACGAAGACACTGCCATCAACGACTAAGGAGGGCACACCCAATGGATCACAGTGCTGTGACGCTTAAAAGCAATCCATACGGCCTGGTTCTGAATCTGGATCCTGTGCTGCCGTTCGATGAGCTCTGCGCGGCAGTCGGGGAAAAATTCCGCAATTCCGCCGGATTCTTTAAGAATGCGAAGCTCGCATTGACGTTCCGCGGCAGAGTGCTCACACATGAGCAGGAATCCAGACTGATTGAAGCAATCGTCCAAAATTCCAAAATTGAAGTTATCTGTGTGGTGGACGAAGATAAAGGGACAGAAGAGTACTATAGAAAAGCAGTTACACACACGCTCGAGAAGCAGGAGACTGCTCAGGGACAGTTTTACCGCGGGACATTGCGCTCCGGCCAAGTGCTCGAAACCGAGACGAGCGTCGTCATCATAGGCGACGTAAATCCAGGCGCGCAGATTGTCTCCAAGGGCAACATTGTGATTCTTGGCTGCTGTATGGGAAATATCTATGCGGGAGCGGGTGGAGATCGAAGCTGTTTCGCGGCGGCTCTCACGATGAAACCGATGCAGGTGCGGATCGCAGACAAGGCAGCCCGGAGCGCAATTTCGAAGAAGACGGACACCGGTGAATACCCGGTGGAGCCAATGATCGTATATATCAAAGACGATCACCTGCAAATCAAACCCATCACCAATGATACGCTCGGAGAGTATCTTTCATAGTCAACAGACGACGAAGCGCTATGTGTTATCCGATTTCACAGGCGGACAAACTGTGACACAGAAGTGCAGAAGTACCAGAGAGGAAACATGTGGCGCAAAGATACAGCAGAGGAGTTTATCAGACGGGAGATGGGAGGATGAATAAATCATGAGTGAAGTAATTGTTGTTACATCAGGAAAAGGCGGCGTCGGGAAAACCACCTCAACTGCCAATATAGGCGCTGGGTTGGCCCGAATGAACAAAAAAGTAGTATTGATCGACACCGACATTGGACTTCGCAATCTGGATGTCGTGATGGGACTTGAGAACCGCATCATTTACAACCTTGTGGATGTTGTGGAAGGAAACTGCCGGGTGAAACAGGCATTGATCCGGGACAAGCATTATCCGGGGCTATATCTGCTTCCGTCTGCTCAGACGCGGGATAAGAGTGCTGTATCGCCGGAGCAGATGATCAAGCTTGTGGATAGTCTGACGCAGATTTTCGACTACGTAGTCCTGGACTGTCCGGCGGGGATTGAGCAAGGGTTTCGCAATGCAACAGCGGCGGCTCAGAGAGCGATTGTAGTCACAACGCCAGAGGTCTCTGCCATCCGTGACGCAGATCGCATCATCGGCTTGCTACAGGCGGGAGGCATCAAGAAAATCGACCTCATTGTCAATCGAGTACGGGTTGATATGGTGAAGCGGGGAGAGATGATGTCCGTGGAGGATGTGCTTGACATCCTCGCAGTCAACCTGATCGGGGCGATTCCTGATGAGGAGAGTGTTGTCATCGCGGCAAATCACGGCGAATCCGTCGTGGGAAGTGATACATTGTCCGGACAGGCCTATATGAATATCGCGAGGCGGATTACAGGGGAGACGGTCCCACTCATCGATCTGGAGAGTGGCGCAACATTACTGCACAGAGTGGTCTCATTGTTCCGGAGGAAATAGTTGCTGGCATGAAGAGCGATCAGAATCGATACACGCGCACGTCAGGAAGAATTGCAAAGACACGCACAAAACTTACGATCGCGTCAGACCGCCTTGACTGTAATCAGGCGGAGATGACACAGATGCAGGAGGAAGTTGTAAATATACTCTCTAAGTACTTGAATCTGGACAGTGAGCTGTTTGATATAAGGATCGAGATTATCAACAGGACAAAACGAGGGGTAAAGGATGTTAAGACAATACAGATTAAGTGATTACAGATTTCGCTTGATACTGTGGGTGATCGCGCTCGCGGTACTCGGAATTCTGATCATTGGAAGTGCAAATGATGATTATCAGATGAAGCAGACCCTGGGCCTGATCGGCGGAGTAATCGCCATGATCTTTGTGTCGTTGTTTGATTACACCTGGATTCTAAATTTTTATTGGCTGATCTATCTGGTGAGCACCGTGCTTCTCGCCCTGGTGCTTTCCCCGCTCGGCGTGACGCGCAACAATGCGAGACGGTGGATCAACATTGGCTTCCAGTTCCAGCCTTCTGATATCGTGAAGATTATGCTGATCCTGTTTTTTGCAAAGTTTTTCGAGGCGAGAGAGGATCGTATCAGCAAGCTGAAGACGATTCTATTCTCTGTCCTACTGATCGGCGTTCAGTTGTTTCTGATCTATAAAGAACCGGACCTCTCAACAACGATTGTCGTCGCACTGTTGTTCTGCGTACTGATCTTTATGTCGGGATTGAGCTACAAAATCATCTGCGGAATCCTTGCGGTGTTTATTCCCGTTATCGTCATTCTGCTGAGTGTGCTGATGCAGCCAAATCAAAAGCTGATCAGCGAATACCAAATGAAGCGTGTTTACGCATGGCTGCGGCCGGAAGAGTATCCGCAGGATGCATATCAGCAGCAGAATTCCATTAAGGCGATCGGTTCTGGGCAACTCTACGGGAAAGGATTGAACAACGATGACGTCGATTCTGTAAAGAACGGTAATTTTATCCCGGAGACACAGACAGATTTTATTTTTGCGGTGGCGGGAGAGGAGCTTGGCTTCATCGGATGCTGCGGAATTGTACTCCTGGAATTTATGATTGCGCTGGAATGCCTGATGATTGGGCGACGGGCGAAGGTGCTCTCCGGGACATTGATCTGTGCCGGAATGGCCGCATTGATTTTCTTCCAGAGCTTTATCAACATCTCCGTTGCGACCGGCATTATTCCGAATACGGGTATTACACTGCCGTTTGTGAGTTACGGGCTGACGTCCCTGATCAGCTTTTGTATCGGTATCGGCTTTGTTCTGAATGTGGGACTTCAGACCAGAAAATATTAAAAAGGAGGTAGAGAGCATGAATGTAGCATTTATCGCACACGACTCAAAGAAACAGCTGATGCAGAATCTCTGTATCGCGTACAGAAGCATTCTTGCTAAGCACAATTTGTATGCGACCGGAACGACCGGGCGACTAATCGAAGAGGCTGCCGCCTTGACTGTACACAAAACACTGGCCGGCCCAATCGGGGGCGAGGAGCAGATCGGCGCGATGGTGGAGCAGAATCAGATTGATCTGCTGATCTTCCTGCGCGATCCACAGGGGTCGCGGCCGAATGAGGCGGATATCAACAAGGCAATCCGTCTTTGCGACATCCATAATATTCCGCTGGCGACGAATATTGGCTCCGCGGAGGTTCTTTTGAAATCACTTGACAGAGGAGATCTTGAGTGGCGTGAAATGTACAGATAACACTCCACAGTCGTCCATGTATACGGAACGTGAGTGGATACGGATTCAGGAAAAGGAAAAAAAAGAGATAAAGAAGCAACGGCATCTGATCCTTGTCGCGGTGCTTCTGTTTACCGTCACAGCCCTGATGGTGTTTCTTGTCTACTATTTTGTGCTGCGCTCTCACGACTATACTCTGTATCATGTTTATGATCGAACAGACAGCAGCCTCGGCGCAGGTGGCAGTCTACTGTCTGACAGCATCATGGAGCCGTTTGCCTCAGATCTGTGTGTGGTGAACGGAGATGTCAATATTACAGACGTATCACTTAGTGCATATTCGGCAGGTTTGTTTGATTTGAATAGGCGGACGACGATGTACGCCAAGGATGTGTTTGCCCGTCGCTCTCCGGCGAGTATCACGAAAATCATGACGGCATATATCACACTTAAGTATGGCAATCTCGACGATATTGTCACCGTGACCCCAATTGTAAAGGACATTGAATTCGGCTCTTCGGTGTGTGATATCAAAGAAGGAGATGTCCTTTCGTTGCGGCAGCTTCTCTATGGGATGATGATTGCATCCGGAAACGATGCAGCCATGATGATCGCAGAGCATATCGGCGGCTCAGTGGAGAATTTTGTTGAGATGATGAATGAGGAGGCGGTCGCGCTCGGGGCCACCGGTACGCATTTCGCAAACCCGCACGGCCTGACAGACTCCAGCCACTATACATCCGTCTACGACATTTATCTGATGTTGAATGCCGCACTCAAGTATGATACGTTTCAGGATATCATCAGCCGAAAGAATTTCTATGCGGAATACAAACGACAGGATGGAAGCCCTGTCGCAGTGACATGGGAATCCACAAACTCCTACTTTACCAATGCGGCGGAGAAACCGGACGGCATCACAATCTCCGGGGGCAAAACAGGAACAACGGATGACGCCGGCGCATGTCTTGCAATTGTGGCAAAGGATTTGTATGGGAATCCATATATTGCGATTATTTTGCACTCTGAAAGCAAGGAGACACTTTATCCTGAGATGAATCAGCTGTTGTCGCTGGCCGCTGATTGAGAAGAGGTATTGCCGGGAAAACTCATTTTAGTGTTGTAATTTTTGCGTAGATAGACTATAATTATCATATAAAAAATCTGCTACCGAAGGAGGAGATGACCCATGATACAGTTGATTTTAGGCGAAAAAGGAAAAGGCAAGACAAAGATTTTACTTGACAAGGTAAATTCCGAGATCAAAACAGCTCATGGAAGTATCGTTTATCTTGATAAAAGCACCAAGCATATGTACGAACTGAACAACAAAGTGCGTCTGATCGATGTTTCGTCGTTCGCACTCAGATCCAGCGGAGAGTTTGTTGGTTTTATCTATGGCATTCTTTCTCAGGATCATGATCTGGAGCAGATCTATCTCGACAGCTTCCTCAAGATTTCACAGACGGATGAAAGCACAGTGAATGAGGTATTGGACAGGCTTGACAAGATTAGTCAGGAGTATAATGTCACGTTTGTGTTCAGTATCTCGATGAATTCCAGCACACTTGATCCAAAATTTAAAGAGAATATTATTGCAGAGTTATAGGAGTTGCGTTTTTACAGATACATAGCGACTGCCGCAGATAACAGGGTATCCCTGTACCTGCGGCAGTTGTTTCTTATTCTGAATCAGATTCGGTTATTCTCTTCCCATTTCTCGTACACGGCCGTACAGACTCAGCACATAAAGACCAGCCAGTCCAACCAGAATATATATAATTCTCGAAATCCACGACATGTTGCCAAACAGCAGATTTACGAGATCCAGCTTGAAAATTCCAATCAGGCCCCAGTTTACGGCACCGATAATGACAAGAGTGAGTGCTGTGTAGTCAAAACCTTTTCCCATGCGCTTTTCCCTCCTTTTTCAGAATAATGATAGTTTCCCCGCAAAAATAGTTTTTATTCAAAAACAAAGGTTGTATCATCGGTGTAAAAATGGTAAGATGATAAAGATGTAAACGAAACACGTTTGAGAGCAAAACGGCGTATGGAGGATTCTTTTGAAGAAGGTTAAGCAAAAGAAGAAAATCACAAAATATCATAAATATTCCTTTTTTAATATTGGTACACTTTTGTTTGGCACGATCTTCATCTATATGGTGATCACGGCATTTATGTATCTGACCGAGAAGCATGTCACGGTCTACGAGGTCATGAAGGGAACGATCACAGGGAATTATCGCTTCCAGGCACTTTCCCTGCGCACGGAAGAGCTGGTGAATGCTTCACAAGCCGGGAGTGTGCGCTATTTTGAGCGTGAGGGCAGCAAGGCCTCGGCCGGAAGCGTAGTCTGCGCAATCAATGAGACCGGCGCGCAAGAACCTGCCGTTATCGACGATTTTGCGCTTCCCACAGAAGATGCCTCGCGGCTGCGAAATTTGATTGCTAACTTTACAATTGATTACAAGAGCAGCGCGTTTCAGAAAACCTATGGTCTGAAAGCAGGTGTCGACGGAATTATTTCCGAAGTCATGGAGGACAGTGCGAGCAGTGAGTATGTCAATGTCAGGAACCAATGCATCGCGCCGGATTCTGGCTTTGTAATCTATGAGATCGACGGTTTTGAGAATCTGACAGAAGCTCAGCTCACAGAGGATATGTTTGATCAGACGAAATACAATGCTCAGAACTTGCGCAGCCGGAAGAGTGTAGTCGCGGGAGATCCACTGTTTAAGCTGGTGACAGATGAGGCTTGGTGCCTGTATTTTCCGGTTGACCAGAAGCTGCTGACGGAGCTCGCCGATACAGAGAAGATCCGGTTCCGCTTTATGAAGGACAATGAGACCTTCAGCGCGCCATTTTCCGTCATACGCAACGGCGAGGAATCTTTCGGAAAGATATCGCTAGACAACTCTCTTGTGCGCTACGCGACGGATCGTTTCCTGGAGATTGAGCTTGTCATGAATAAGAAGAGCGGTCTGAAGATTCCGTCCTCAGCGATTGTCGAACGTTCCTTTTATAAGATACCGGAAGAATACGCCATCAAAAATCAGGATACAGATGCAGAAATTGTGTTGAAGGTGGAGACCTTTGCGACCGACGGCTCTTCTGAGGTTAAATATATCACGGCAAACGTCTATGCCCATGATGACGATGATTATATGATTGATTGCCAACTGCTTAAACCTGGAGATTATGTGCAAATGGAAGATTCGGCCAAGCGAATCCAAATCCAGGAGAAGGACGCGCAAACGCTTCACGGCGTTTATAATATCAACAAGGGATATGCAGTGTTCCGTGAGATCACGGTAATCGACGAAAACGAAGAATACTGTATTGTGGAGAGCAATAATATTTACGGGCTCGCCGCCTATGACTATATCGTATTGAATGCCTCTGAAGTGACCGACGAGCAAATTGTTTATTAAAGGAGCGCTAAAAATGTTAAAAGATAATCTGGCATCCGTGGAGCAGAGAGTGGCAGAAGCCTGCAAGCGTGCCGGGCGGAGCCGTGATGAGGTGACGCTGATCGCCGTGAGCAAGACAAAACCTGTGGAAATGCTCTCGGAGGTATATGATGCGGGAGTTCGTGATTTCGGCGAAAACAAGCCACAGGAGATTCGGGAAAAGTACCCGCAGCTCCCCGAAGATATTCGATGGCATATGATTGGACATCTTCAGAGGAATAAGATTAAATATATTATTGACAAGGTCTGCATGATTCATTCTGTGGATTCGGTTCGGCTGGCGCAAGCAATCGATGAGGCGGCCGGAAAGATCGGTATCGTCATGCCGGTGCTTGTCGAGGTAAATGTGGCTGGGGAGGAGAGCAAGAGCGGGATTCGGCCGGAGGAAGCGGAAAATTTTGTCCGTGAAATCAGTGTTTTTCCGAATATTCATGTAGAAGGTTTGATGACAATCGCGCCATTTACAGAAAATCCAGAAGAAAATCGGCCATACTTTCGCAATTTGTGTAAATTATGTGTTGACATAAAGGAAAAAAACATTGATAATGTGAATATGTGTAGTCTCAGTATGGGAATGACCGGTGACTTTGAGATTGCGATTGAAGAAGGCGCTACAATGGTGCGCGTCGGAACAGGAATTTTCGGGGAGAGGTATTATCCCCATGCGGAAGCAGATGGGAGATTGTAATTATGAGTGCTTTGGACAAGTTTTTAAACTTTATGAAAGTGAATGACGACGAGGGATTCGGCGACGATTACCTGGACGATGATTATGATGACTATGATGATTATGAGGAAGAGCGCCCCAGAAAGCGTATTCTGCCGAAGAATTCAAAGGATGATTTTGACGAACCGATCAGCACAGCGCCGGAAAGACCTGCAGCACAGACAGACAGGCCGGCAGCCGTGCGGGCGAAGGCAAAGCCGGCACGTCAGGCGAAGATATCCCCGATGCGTACTCCTAAGCGTGGCGGCGGCATGGAGGTCTGTGTAATTCGGCCGAAGAGCATGGAAGATGCAAGAGAGATCACGGAGACTTTGCTTGATGAATGCACGGTAGTCCTGAATATGGAGGGGCTCGATCTGGATATCGCGCAGCGTATCATTGATTTTGCGTCCGGGTCCTGCTATGCGATCCATGGGAATCTTCAAAAGATCAGCAATTATATATTTATCATTACCCCAGAGAGCGTAGATATCTCCGGAGATTTCCAGGAAATTTTGAGCGGTGCATTTGATGTGCCGTCATTTGGAACGAGATTCTGATATGGAGAGAGAGGACCTGCTGGCCAGAAGGATTCAGGAGCTTGCGGATCTCGCAGACCGCAGGGGCTGTGTCACCTTTACCGATTTTCTGAATTTGAACGAACAGAATATATTGCATCAGACTTTACAAAAGTTTTCCTGGATCAATGGGGAAACTTTTGGCGGTTATGAGGGAGCGGAGCGTCAGATTGCAGCGTTTGTGCCTGATGCTCTTGCTTATGATTGGGAATATCCGATCGCGTGTGTACGTGTCGAGCCGTCGAATGCGCGGTTTGCCGAGGCACTTACACATCGGGATATTCTGGGCGCTTTGATGAATCTCGGCATCGACCGGGCCAAGACAGGCGATATCGCGCTTTTCGGAGAAAAATGGTATCTTTTTTGTCACAGTACACTTGCATCTGTGGTATGCGATGAGCTGACGCGGATCCGTCACACCTCTGTGAAATGTATGGTCGTCAATCTCTCGGAATTTTCCTACACACCAAAAACAGAGACTGTGCGGGGTAGTGTTGCGTCTGTTCGCCTGGACAGTGTAATGGCACTTGCTTTTCATGCGTCCAGAAGCAGCCTGCTTTCGCTGATCGAGGACGGGAAGGTCTTTGTCAACGGAAAGTTGATCATGACAAACGCGTATGCACTCAAGGACGATGACATCGTCTCTGTCCGCGGATTTGGCAAATTTCGATATAAGGCAGCCATCGGACAGACGAAAAAGGGACGCTGCATGGTCGAGATCGAGCGGTATGTGTGAATTTTATGTTTTGTCTATCGTTGTCATAGTGAACGAAAGGGAGGACTATATATGCGTTCAGAAAAGATAGAAGATGTACTTGTGGTCAAAACAGAGGGAAATGCGTCATACGATATTGTGCTGAGAGAATCATTTGACAATCTGCCGGATTATCTGCAGAGTGTCGGCTGTGAGGGACATAGAGTCTGCGTCGTGACAGATTCCAACGTCGCGCCGCTCTACTTAGCGGAGGTTCAGAAGCTGGCATCTGCGTGCTGCGCGCAGATTGAGACCTATATTTTTGAGGCGGGAGAGGAGCATAAGACGCTCGATGCCATCCGAGGTTTGTACACAAAGCTGATCGAGTCCGGTTTTGATCGTAAGGATTTCTTGATTGCGCTCGGCGGTGGTGTCGTCGGGGATATGACAGGTTTTGCCGCGGCGACGTTTTTGCGCGGAATCCGTTTTATCCAGATTCCCACGACTCTGCTCGCACAAATCGACAGCAGCATCGGCGGGAAGACCGGTGTGGATTTCGACCAATACAAGAACATGGTCGGTGCATTTCATCAGCCTTGCCTGGTTTACAGTAATGTCTCTGTGCTGAAATCGCTCACAGATGAGCAGTTCGCGAGCGGGATGGGAGAAAGTCTGAAGCACGGTCTGATCCTCGACGCAGGATTCTATGAATGGCAGATCGATCATATGAGTGAAATCGAAGAGCGGGACAGTGCAACTCTTCTGGAGTTGGTCAGCCGCAACTGCCAAATTAAGCGGTATATCGTGGAAAAAGACCCAAAGGAGAAGGGGGACCGCATGCTGCTCAATTTTGGGCACACGCTCGGACATGCGCTGGAGAAATGTAAGGAATTTCGGATGCTGCACGGGGAATGTGTGGCGATTGGTTTCGTGGCAGCCGCCTACATTTCCTGGCAGCGCGGGCTGCTCGACGAGGACGAATTCTACGAGATTCGCGATATGAACGTCGGATTCGGACTGCCGATCTCGTTCGACGGAGTCGCTTCGCAGGCCATTGTAGATGCCGTCAAAAAAGACAAGAAGATGGATGCAGGGAAGATTCGTTTTGTGCTTTTGAAGAAGCTGGGACGTGCCTGTGTCGATACCACTGTGACAGAACAAGAGATGCTCGAAGCGCTTCGGTTGCTAAATGCAGACGAGCGGGAGTGAAAATGCATAAATAAGGGAATGATCATAATGAAGAAAAAGAATCCCGCTATGCTTCTGTGCGGCGTTCTTTGCTGTATTGTGTTGGTCGGACTCGACCAGCTCACGAAGTATCTTGCAGTCACCCGGCTTGCGGGAAAAACCAGCGTTCCAGTGATCCCGGGGATTTTTGAATTATTTTATCTGGAAAACCGCGGTGCCGCTTTCGGTATGCTGACAAATCGTCAATGGTTCTTTGCGGCGGTGGCGGTCGTGATGGTTGTCGCAGCCGTTTATGTATATCTGCGGCTGCCGACAGGACGCCGTTATCATTTCCTGCGCCTAATCTG
>CANQEB010000007.1 GCA_947594085.1 uncultured Lachnospiraceae bacterium
AACTGCTTCTTCTATGATATTCATAAGTTAATATCTCTCTCATTTGTTTTCATATTTTCTATATTTTATCGTATCTAAGGTATATTGTAAAGCGAAAAACATATCAACTATTTTTGACAGAGCGTTTTCATGCTCTCCTCTTCCTGTCCATCGCCTTGCAGAACGCCACCGCCACCAGCGTACTCACCATTGTCGCTGCGATCCCCGGGCCGACGATCGCCGTGGGGTTCACGCTGCCGTACTGCGCGCGGTAAGCGATGACGTTGACGGGAATCAGCTGCAGGGAAGAGATATTCAGGATCAGAAACGTACACATCTCGTTGCTCGCTACGCCGCGGGGCATGGCAGGCACTTTCCGTCTGCGCTTCGCACCTGCTGCCTGCTGCGCTGTTTCTGCTGTCCTCTGTGCCGCGTCCGTCCCCCGCTCGATTTCGGCCACCCTCCGCTCCTCCTCCAGCTCGGCCAGACTCTCCATCGCTTTCAGCCCCGCCGGGGTCGCCGCCCAGCCGAGCCCCAGAAAGTTAGCCACAAAATTCATTGTGATATGCTCATTCGCCGGATGCTCTTCCGGAATATTCGGGAACAGAAAACGAATCAGGGGCCGGATCCGCCTCGAAATCGAGCGAACCAGCCCCGCATCCTTCGCTATTTCCATCAGGCCCATCCAGAGGCCCATGACTCCGAGCATCGTGATACACAGAGTGATCGCTTCCTTTGACGAGCTCAGCACCGCATCAGAAACCGCATCAATATGGCCCGTCAAAATCCCGTAGACCATCCCAATCAGTATCATTCCTGCCCAAATATAATTCATCCCTGTACCTGCTTTCCGCCTGCGCGGCTCTCTCTGGCCAAGCTTTTCCGAGAGCGTCGATATCCCGCCAATATCCCCTGCGTCCCATGAAACCAGCCTCCTGTCACGTCAGACATTCGCTTTGTACAGTATATTTTAGACTTCTCTGTTACATTCTGATCAGCTTTTTTCTATTTCAGATTTTCGGCACTCAATCTTTCGCGAAATCAAATATCTCGGCCGGCCCTTTACCTCCTCATAAATCTTCGCAATATAATATCCTATGATTCCAAGGCTGATCATGATAACGCTCCCGATAATCAGGAGCAAAAGAATCACGGTCGTGAAGCCCTCCACCGCATGCCCGCTAAAATAGTTCACAAGCGACTGGATACCGAGCACAATCGCAAGCAAGAGCACAAAAAGTCCTGCCACCGTAACGCACTGCATAGGAACCGTCGAAAATGAGACGATATTCTTAATCGCATATTTGATCAGCGCGCCTGTGGACCACTTAGATTCCCCTTCTGTGCGCTCCTGCACGTCAAATTCCACCGATATCGTGCGAAATCCGATCCAGGAAGACAGCGCGCGGAAAAACGTGTTCCGCTCCGGCATCGCAAGCAGCGCATCCACTGCTCTTCGGTCAAGCAGTTTGAAGTCAGAGGCACGCGACATATCGATCTTTGCCGCCTTCGAGATGATCCGATAAAACAACCCGGCGCTCATACGGTGCATCATGCTTTCCCTGCCCCTTGTGCGCTTCACACCCTCGATGACCTCATATCCCTGTTCCCAGAGCCGATACATCTCTATAAGCGTCTCCGGCGGGTGCTGGAGATCACAGTCCATCACCGCGCAACATTCCCCCGAAGCGCCAGCGAGTCCTGCCAGCATCGCGGCTTCCTTGCCGAAATTGCGCGAAAAGCAAAGGGCAGTCACATGCGGATCGTTCTTTGCAGCCTTTTCGATCTCATTCCAGGTTCCATCCTTCGACCCATCATTTACAAAGACAAGCTCATACGAGATACCGGCACTCTTAAGTACCTGCCCGACCGCCGTCGTCGCCGCCGCTATCATTCTTTCCTCATTGTAGGCCGGCAATATTACCGAAAGCATTTCTTTATCCCTTTCTGTGCAAATTTCCTTCAAATCCGCTTGCACTCACACAAATTCCTTCCAGGTCTGTCTCATGCTCGCAATCAGTCTTCGAAACATCTCTTTCAGATCGACCTCTGGCCTCCATCCCAGCGTGCGCAGTTTTTCTGCATTTATCAGCATCCGTGACGTCGGCGCATAGCCAAATTGATTCATGTCCTCCGGGATGTCAAACACGAGCTCGGATCCGCTTTCCGGATACTCAGCGATCACCATTTCTGCCATCTCCCGGATCGTCGAAAATGTCTCTTCGTTTGAGACGTTATAGGCCTCACCCGGTGCTCCGTCGAGCAGCACCTTCAGAATACCGCACACCGCGTCCGCCGTATAACAGTAACAGTGCGCCTTGCTCCCGTCCGTGTGCAGTACAATGTCCTTCCCTGTGAGGATACTGCGCGCAAATTGAGCAAACACGCGATTCTCGCCCTCCGGGATTCCTGCGCCGAACGTCTGAGCCAGCCGTACCGTTTTCACCGGCACCTGATACTCATGCGCATACGCCCCGCAAAGTCCCTCTGCCATGCGCTTGCTCTCTGAATAACTGCTGCGCACAAGGAGCGGATCAATATAACCGTAATCGCTCTCCCGTACGTTGTAATGCTCCGCATCCACAACCCCATACGCCTCCATCGATGAGAGATACACCATGCCTTGAACGTGCTTTTCCCGCGCCAGCTCAAGCAAATTCTCTGTCCCCTTAAGCGCTGTCAGAATAGTCTCCACTGGATGGTCCACGAAATCCTTCGATGTCGTCACACTTGCACCGTGTACGATATAATCGATTTCTCCGAGCGCCTCAATCGGAGCGAGGATGTCACAGGTAAATATTTCAAGCCCTTCTCCAAGAAACGGCGCAAACAGCTTTTCCGCCTTTGCGCGATTTCGCACCAACGCGAGCACACGAAGATTCAATCCGCGGCTCTTTCCGGCGCAAACCAAAGCCCGCGCCAGGATACTCCCGATCAGCCCGGTCGCACCGGTCACAAGCACTCGTTTTCCTCTCAGTTTTTCCCAGTCAATCACATTCGATGCAGCGATTCTTTCCAAATCCTGCTGCAGAGTCTCATCCTCACACCAAACTTTATCACTCATTTGACAAACCCTCTCACATGTCTCCATCATAGCCACCGGTTCACACAAAAATCAAAACGCCATAAAGAAAACCTCCGCGATTCTTTACTTCCGATATCGATTCATCTTCGCGGCCAACCGATCCGTCAGCCCAAACCCGAACGCCTGCTCATTCTCCTTGTACTGAATAAGCGCCCGGAAAATATAGACATCCTCCGGAGTCGTCACCTTGATATTGCCGCGATTGCCCTGCACTATATGGGGTTGCTTTCCAAGCTCCCGGTAGATCGTACACGCATCCACCATGTTCTCATAGCCGGGATTGACCGCGCGAATAGCCCGGTGTGCCTCCAAAATATCCTTCAGATAAAAGCTCTGCGGTGCCTGCGCCGCATAGCTTTCCTTGCGCAGTGGAAGCTCGTCCACCTTCTGCCCGTCGCGACTGACAAGAATTGTCTCATAGCATGGCGTAGACGTAATCGCGCTTCCATACTCTTGTACACTTTCGATATTGTTGCTGATGACACCGTACTCGACAAACGGCCGCACGCCGTCATGAATCAAGACAATAGAGTCACCCGGATTCTCCTGCTCCGCCTTTTCAAGTGCGTTGTAGATCGAATCCTGTGCCGTCGCCCCGCCCGGTACAACTGCCGCAACCTTGTCAATCCGGTAGTCGAGCACCAGCTGTTGCGTATACCGGATATAATCACAGCTCATCGCAAGATAAATCTTGTCTATCTCCTCGTGCTCCTGAAAAAGCTGTAGCGTATGAATCAGAATGGGCTTTCCGTTGATTTCCAAAAACTGTTTGGGTACACCTGCGCCCATGCGCACGCCGCTTCCACCGGCAAATATGATCGCAATATTCATAAACCTCAAATCCTCCTCACTGATCCAACCCCACGAGCTTCAGGATGCGCTCTGTCGAATGTCCGTCACACGCACCGACATAAGTCTCGCGAAATTGGTCCCGTTTCTCCTCAAGGCACCTTTCTCCAGATTTGTCTGTCTCAATTCTTTTCACTGCTTGTTCAAGCTCCGACCCAGTCCTCACGATCGGATATGGCATCTCATGATAATTGATATAAAATCCACGCTCGGCCTCATACTGCTCCAGATCCGGCGCAAACAGTATGATCGGTTTCCGGTAGAATAAATAATCGAATGTCACCGAGGAGTAATCGGTAATCAACAGATCCGCGACAGGAAGGAGCTCTTCGGTCGGGATCGTGCAGTTGGAAACCAGCCTGTGTGTATCAATGTGCGGGTGCGCTTTGATCACAAAATACCACTTTTCAGAAAGCGCCTCTGCCGCCCGTTGCACCTCTTCAAGGCCCTCGAGCCTCGGCTTAGCCGCATTCCCGCGAAACGTCGGTGCCCACAGCGCGATCCGTTTTCCCTTCGCCTGCGGATATTGATCAAGAAATGACTTTCGACACTTGGCATTCCAGTCCTCGTCAAAATAATGATCGGTCCTGCTGACTCCCGTCGCGTAGATTCGCTCCTGAGGAATCCGAAGTGCCTGTGCATGCACCGGCACACAGACCTGCGCGCTCAAGGTTAAATACGTATAATTTCCGAACATATTGCCGTGATAACCCTTGGGAATATCATCCCCGGCATCATGCGCAATCTTCTTCATAAGCCCGCAAGAATGCCAGAGCTGTACCACCTTTGTCTCCGGACGCTTGCGGCATGAAGCAACCGGCAGATAGTAATCGCAGACAAACACATACTCCGCTGTCGCATATTCCTTCATAAAGCGAAAGAGGTATCTCAGCAGCTCTCCGTATGACATTTTTTCGAAATCACGGACAAACACTTCTATTTGCAGGGAACCGGCCTCCGGCGCATGCGGATTGCCGCTCTCTCTGGCCTCCCGCGATATCAGCGCATCGTAGACGCGGCGCATCGAGAATGGAATCTCGTCGTGATGAGCATCCGCAAAAATTATTCTGCCCTTTTCAACCGCATTTCTCGCATACCAAGCATAGAAAAATGGCAGGAGTATGTTTTGCAGAAACATTTTGATTAACTGTTTTACACGGAACATGCATACTCCTTCTCAAATCACTGTACCCAGACATTTAATTCCTTTGCCGCATCATTGATCGCAGCCTCAATAACCTTGTCCATATCGTAATATTTGTAAGAAGCGAGCCGTCCGCCAAATATCACATTCTCCTCCTGTTCTGCTAAAGCGCGATATTTCTCATAGAGTGCATTGTTCTTCTCGTCATTCACCGGATAGTACGGATCGATCCCCGGCTTCCACTCCATCGAATATTCCCTCGAAATAATGGAAAAATCCTTTGGATTCTCCTGCTCCGCCTCCGGCTCAAAATGCTTGTGCTCGATGACTCTCGTGTATGGCACTTCACGGTCCGTATAATTGACCACTGCATTTCCCTGGTAATTCGCTTCCTCTACACGCTCTGTCTCAAAACGCACAGAACGGTATTCCAGATGTCCATAACAGTAATCGAAATATTCATCGATCATGCCGGTGTAGACGACTTTGTCAAACATCTCCGAATGTTCCTTGCGATATTCAAAGAAATCCGTCTCCAGCATCACATCGATATTGTTAAGGAGCCTCTCCATCATGCTTGTGTAGCCACCGCACGGTATTCCCTGATACAAATCATTGAAATAGTTGTTGTTGTAAGTGAAGCGCAGCGGAAGCCGCCGGATAATAAACGCCGGAAGATCCTTGCAGTCCCTTCCCCATTGTTTTTCCGTATAGCCCTTGACAAGCTTCTCATAGACATCACGGCCCACCAGGGACAATGCCTGCTCTTCAAGGTTCTTTGGCTCCTCTATGTGGAGATCCGCAATCTGCTCCGCAATCTTGGCTTGTACCTCCTGCGGTTTCTTCAAGCCCCAGAGCTTGGAAAAGGTGTTCATATTGAACGGCATATTGTAGAGCTCATCCTTATAGATCGCCAGCGGAGAATTGATGTAATGGTTGAACTCCGCAAATCGGTTCACATATCTCCATATTCTTTTGTCGCTCGTGTGGAAAATGTGTGCGCCGTATTTGTGCACCTGAATTCCGTCTACATCCTCCGTGTATATATTGCCCCCAATATGGTTGCGCTTGTCAATCACCAGACAGCGCTTGCCGCGCCTCGTGAGTTCACGGGCAAACACGGCGCCATACAATCCTGCACCGACAACCAAATAATCATACTTCCGCCCTTCCCGTCTGAGGCGTTCCCGTTTCTCCTCCTGTTTCTTGCGAACCTCTGCTTCCTGTTCCTCCGCATACGCGTCACAGACTTCCATGGATGGTCCGGCCATACGAATCTTGCCTTCATCCAGCCAGACTGCGTACTGGCAAAGATTTCTCACCGAGTCAATATTATGCGAGACATAGAGAAGCGTTGTCCCACCGGAGAGCATCCGCTGCATGCGCTCATTACACTTGCGGCGGAAACGCATATCTCCCACCTCAAGGACCTCGTCCACCACCAGAATATCCGGGTTCACAACTGTCGCAACTGCAAAACCGAGACGTGCCTTCATACCGGACGAAAAGTTCTTAACCGGAGAATCCAGGAATTTGCCGAGATTCGAAAATTCCACAATCTCATCAAAATGCTCTTCCATAAATTCCCGTGAATGCCCGAGCACCATGCCGTTGAGGTAGATGTTTTCACGCGCGGTCAGATCCGGATCGATGCCGGCTCCGAGCTCAATCAAGGGCGCAATACGGCCGTGGATTTTGACCGTTCCCTCATATGGCTTCAAAATTCCGCTGATCGTCTTGAGCAGCGTGGATTTTCCGGAGCCATTAACGCCTACAAACCCCCAGGACTCACCCTTTTTTATCTTGAGATTGATATCCTGCAGTGCTATAAATTCCTGAAACATCAGCTCATGCTTCATGAGCTTGATCGCGTATTCTTTGAGGTTATCTACTTTTTCATTTGCGAGATTAAAACGAATTTTTACATTCTCTACTTCAATTGCGTACTTAGCCATTCTCTCCTCCAAATGCGTTTTTTGTGGTGATTAAATATAGAGTATAAACTTGTCCTTCGACCTCTGGAAGGCCCATACTCCTATCACCAACATGATGAATGCTATGATCCAGCCGCCAAAAAAGACCCTTGGGCCTGGAATATTTCCATAGTAGATAATGTCACGGGACTGAGCGACATAGTAATACATCGGATTGATGCTCTTAACCAGGAGCTGATACCAGCGCGGGAAGCGATCATCCAGCTGGTAGATAATCGGGGTAAAGTACATCCATGCCGTCAATATAACACTATAGATGTACTGGATATCCCGGAAAAATACGTTGAGCTGCGCGAGCAAAAAGCCAAGCCCGCAGCAAAAAATATAGAGCTGCAGGACTATGAGCGGCAGCAACAGAATGGTCAGGTGAAATTGCGCCTTGGTCACGATCATTACAATGAGCAGCGCGCCCAGAGAGAGTACCATGTCCACCGTACAGCTTGTCACCTTCGCGAGCGTAAAAATGTACTTTGGAACATAAACCTTCCGCAGCAAAGCCGCATTGCCGACTACAGATTTCATCGCGTTGTTGGTGCTGTTCTTCATGAAATCATACAGCATTCGTCCGCTCAGCAGATAGACCGGATAGTTCTCAATTTTTTTGCCGAGAAGATGTGTGAACACAACTGTGAGAACGATCATCGTCAAAAGAGGGTCCAGCACACTCCACACATACCCGAGAAAGCTGCGCCTGTATTTGAGCTTCAGGTCACGAGAGACCAATTCTTTGAGCAAATCCAAGTATTTGAATAGCGTTTTTATTCTGTATTTAAATAAGTCCATCTTTTTCCTCCAATGTCCATGATTCCCTCTGTCATTCTTGTTATATTACCATATTCGCCCTTCGCATTCAATAAAATATGACTTTTTTGTGGAAAATATCTCACAATCATGATATGATGTGCCCGAAAACAATGGGCCGCGCAGAGGCACGCACGGCCAGAGCAGAAAGGGCACTGTAATGGAAAAAGAACGCTTATACTATCTTGACGCGGCCAGGGGATTGGCGATTCTGCTTGTCGTTCTCGGCCATATATGGGAGACCGACCAGCCGGTTCCGGTTTTGATTTACTCCTTCCATGTGCCGTTGTTTTTTGTAATCAGTGGAATCCTAATTTCCTACACAGGGCAGGAGCACCGGACAGCAAGGCAGCTCGTCGTATCCAGAATATGGGGATTACTCGTCCCTTATCTGTTCTTTGAAGCTATTTTTGTGGCAATTTTCGGGCTCCGAAACCATTTTGACTTCAGCTCGCAGCACGCACATATTTATGACAGCCTGCTGCTCTCTCCTCTGAATGTGCCAATGTGGTTTCTCCCGACCCTCTTCCTGACAGAATTCTTTCTCATCTTTTTGGTTCGGGCCATTCAAAGCAAAAAATATGCCGCTATGATCTGCCTGATCCTGTATCTTCTCCCTTTTGCCGCAGAAATCAGACATATCCTACCGGACGCTGTGCTTCGCTGCTTTTCATCGCTCGGCTTTCTCGCCATAGGGTATTTTGGTGCAGACTTTTTCCGCGAAAAAAATCCGCCGTTATATTTCTTGTTACCTATTGCTGTAGCGAGCTGCTTGCTCGCTTTGCTAAATGGGAAGACGGGAATCTACAAGCTGACCTTTCACAACCCTGTGCTTTTCACCGTCTGCGCACTCGCAGGGTCCTGCTGCACAATCTTCTTGCTTAAAAAGTGTACTCCGACAGGCAAGGCACAGGCAGCCTCCGCCTCCGATTCCTCCGGCAAAAAAAGCTACAGATGCACACTTCCGCTGGAGCTTGCCGGGCGAAACAGTCTGACGATCCTCGGGCTGCACATTATCGTGCTCCGGATTCTGCAGGAAATCTTCGGATTAAATACAGATTCCGTGATCGGTGGCCTCACAGCCCTCGCCGGAATCTGCCTGCTTTTGACTCCGGTGTGTATATTTCTAAACCGTTTTCTCCCGTCCCTGATCGGGAAGCGTCGCTGACGAATATTCTGCGTATCCTCCCATGGTCACTACGAGTGAAAAGCTCCAATGTCCTCAACGGGCTAAAGCACACAGCAAAGGACCCAGGCATCTCTGCCTGGATCCCTGAAGCATTCGAATGTTTTTATTTCTGCCTGTATCGAATATAATCCATGATCAAATCCACGGATCCGTCGATCCCGAGAGAGCTGCTTTCCAGGCAGAGATTGTAGCTCGAGGCTGCGCCCCACTTCTTCTCGGACTGGAAATTGTAGTAGCTCGCGCGCTTCTTGTCCGTCTTTATCAGCATATCCTTCGCCTTTGCCTCTGAGACCTGGTATTCCGCAGCGATACGAGCCGCGCGGAAATCTGTACTCGCGTGGATAAAAACGCTGACAAGCTCCGGGCAATCCCTGAGCGTATAGTCCGCGCAGCGCCCCACGATCACGCAAGAGTCCTCCGAGAGCTTCCGGATCGCATCATAGGTCGCCTGATAAATCTGCTGGTCGATTGTCGGTCCGGAATACATCACAGACGGATAGATATCCATCACGATAGAGTACAGAAGGCTGTTCGTCGGCTTCTCATCGTAGCTCTCGAGCACCTTTTCGCAGAGGCCGCTCTCCTTCGCGACCAACTTGAGCAGCTCTTTATCATAAAACTTCACTCCCAGCTTCTTCGCAATCTTTTCTCCTATCTCGTGTCCTCCGCTGCCAAACTGGCGTCCTATGGTAAGAATTACTTTCTCTGACATACCGCTCCCTCCTGTCTCTTATCGTTTCTTGATTGTTGATTTACTTCTATTTGAAATCCTTCGGGAAAAGGATTACAAAATCATTCTCATCATAGCGCTTCTTTCCCATTGAAATCTTCCGGAAGAATTTTCCGGAGCGCGTGATTGCCTTGCTCACAATGTCAATGACGCCGGAGATTGTCATCGGTGTCCCGTCCGGATTGCCGGCCGCGATCTTCTGACAGAACGCGTCATACGCCTCCTCCCCGATCACGTAATCCTGAGCATTCGCGTAAATCCGCCCGAATCCTGCCAACTCCTCTACCGTATACTCCGGCAGATAGATCTGCGCCGTGAACTTCATCGTGAAACGCGGATGCCGCATCAGCATTTCGTGAATGTACTGCTGCTCATCCTCAAGAATCATGATCAGGCCATCCGTCCGGAACTCCATCGCAGTCGTGAGCTGCTCGACGGTATTCGGCTCAAGATCGCCGGCCTCCTCGATGATCAGCGTGCCACCCGCGATCTTGGCGATTGTCGCCGCAATATCTTTGCGGTTCAGATCTGTCGCATAGATTCTCGCGATCTTCATCGTCTGGCTTCCCTTGTCCTGCGCGATCGCTTTTGCAAGACTCATCGCAAGTGTCGTCTTGCCAGAACCATGTGCGCCAAAGATCAAAATATTGCCGCTGCGGGAGGTCTTGTCGTCTCCCTTGGCCTCGGTCTGAAGAATCGCGTTGGCAATCTGATCCTCCAGTCCCTCTACCTCTGTAAATCCACTGAACAATCCACGAAGATACTGTGGAATGGTCAGATACTCGTCATCATATTCCGCCTCATTTTCCTCGGAAAGAGCCTCCGCCTCCGTCGGCTCCCCGTCATCGTACTGCTCGCCCTCCGGCAACTCCTGGACACTGTCAGGCTGCTCTGCGTCCTCCTCTTCCGAGACTGCTTCTCCCAGTCTGCGGGAAATCTCCTCCGTAGGAATCCGCTTCGTCTTTCCGGAGAGCGCGTCTTGTCTGACGGCCTCCATCAATTCTTCGCGACTGTCTCCGATCCTTCGCGTCTTTCCGAGATCTTCCGGCTCCTCTGTATAAGTCGGAAGCGAACTCTTGTTTCTCAAAAGCTTCTCCGGATTGCTGGTGTACTGAAGCGCCTCTCGCTGCGTCTCTGTCAGCTCATCTGCCGCCGCTTCCGTCACACTCCGGATCGTCCTCTCCGGAGCAGGTTCTTCTTTGGAAGATCTGTCCGCATCCTCAGTGGCAGCTTCGTCTAACTCCTTCAACGGTGTCGCTTCGTCCGCGGCTCGTTTTCCGTCTCCCGACTCTGCCACGGCGCTCTCCCCGCCAGACTTCTTTGCGTCTTCCTGCGCAGGCTCTGCCTCCGCCTGATCGTCGTCTTCTCCGAGCACCGTGTCTACAACCTTTCTTCCCTGATCGCTCATGGAGAGCAGAATATCGTCGATCGACAACTGGCCGGCAATCTGTTCTGACTCCTCCGGAACTTCTGTTTTTATCTTATGCGGGACGCCGTCTACGGAAGCAGGGATATCCTCCTCTATCGCATCGTTGTGCTTCACAACCCCGGAAATGATATTCCGCATGCTCTTCGCTAGCTTCACCTGCAGATCCTTCGGATCCTCGTCCGCAGGCTCCGGCGTTCCCTTCTCCGGCATCACATACTGCCTGGTCTTTTCTATTTCGGGCACCTCCTCCGGCGCCTTCTCCATCTCAGCCTTGTGAGCCGCCACCTGGCCTGCGATCTCCTTCTCCGTCTCAGCCATAATCGACTCCGCGATGACTTCCCCGTCCGTGCTCTCGACATTCTGGATCACATTGTCCTCTTCTTGTTCCTCACTCGACGACAATTCTTCCTCCAGATTTTCCTCAAGGCACTCTTCATAGATCTGCTGCTGCTTTGGTGTGAGCGCCGCGTAACGCTTCTTGAGCTCAAGTGCCTTGGTCACATATTTGCCACTGTGGAACCAGAGCACCAGGTCATCGCACGCGGCAAGGCACTTCTGCATCTGACCGGACTGCTGATACAGCTTCGCGAGCTCATATGCCCACTTCTCCGTGTACTCCTGGCCAAGGTACTCTTCAAGGATCGCGATCAACTCCTCTACTGAGCTTCCCCTTCCTTTGTAGATCTTATACTTAAGAATGTACCGGTTGTTATCGTGTGGCGCCGCCTGTACATACTCCGTATAATACTCGATCGCTTCATCGTACTGCTGCAGCTCGGTCGTCACCTCGATCAGCCGATACAATACCGTCCGCCCAACCGGCGAGCGTCTATATGCCCGGATCAGGATATTCTTGCTGTCCTCCAGCCTGCCTGACGCCTCATAGATCTCGCTGACAAGACAGAGTGTGCGGATATTACGCACTCTTCTCCAGTCAATCGAATCAGCAAGATTGGCTGCCTCATTATAATTTCCCTGATCTACGAGTTTGTCAATTTCCTCCAGTTTGAGATTGTATTCATATTTATCCAACTCATCCACCCCGCCATTGTTTCCGGCATTTGCCTTATGATCTGCATTACTTATTTATATTACATATTTTTTTAAGTGTACCATACCTGCATTTTGTTGTCAAAACTAACCTGTCGAAAATTGACGTTTTTGCACAAAAAAAGGAGATATTTTGTTTTTTTAATATCTCCTTTTGGTCTTTTATTAAATTTTTATTCAGTTTTTTTATTTATATTCTTGAATGATATTGGAGAGTGTCTTTCCTGTTTTGAATTATAAAAGAAGTCTTTTTCTTTTATAACCATGTGGTTTTTATTTATTCTTCGAACCTGCGAGTCCGATCTTCTTCGTTCTACCCGGATAAATGTTCTCTATCAGCAGATTCGTTCTACTCTCCAATGGATCGTTTTCATACGATTATTTGAATCAATTCTGATAGAGGTCTTTTTTACAGGAAACATTTATCCAACCACATGTATCAATATACATATGTGAGACTGTGTCCATTGGAATCGACCTCCTGTCCTTTTGTAATCTTCTATAGGTATTTAATCTATAGGAACAACAAATGTTTTTGTTGATGACTGTATCTTATCACAACCCTCCTTATTTGTCAACACTATTTTTTATTTTTCGGAAATTATTTTTACCACTATTGTTCTATTTTTCTATTTTTTATTAATTTAATATATTTTACATAAATTTCAGATTATTTGCTCAACAGGGACATTTAGCGATAATCCCGACAGCGGTAATGAGAATATTCACCCAGATCCGTCACTACGATGCTGTGGCTCGTCTGCCGCTCACTGACCGGAAGCATCTGCATGTAATCTCCGTACAGCCATGTCAGGTACTTGTCATACTCCTTCGGGACAGGGAACTTATACCCCTCGAAATCCACGTAGACCGCTTCATCGAGCCACGCCTTCGGGAACGGCCCTCGCTTCAGGTTGCGCCCCATGCCGTCGTACAGATACTCGCTCTTCCTGTGCTGAAACAGTCGCAGCATTCTCGCCTGGAGCCACTCCGCCCACGACATCGGGATGAATCTTTTTATCCGATTGAGCACCGCGCACACATGGGGATGTTTGCCACCGCTGATTATGTTCGTATTACCCCATTTGCGGAACACGAGCGCGCGCCCCAGGATCGTTCCATAGAGATGCAGCTTCTGGGACCATTTGTGGTTGGCCGTCTTATCGTGTGCCAGAATATCGAAGAAAATTCCGTTATGCATATCCAAGAACTTTGCGGTGAACAATGTCGAAAACATCGTGTTGTTGATGCGCAGCTTCGCAAACGCATTGTGATTGCCCTCCTCTGTGGAAGGAATCTGCAGGAAAATATTGTCCGGAACCTCGTCCTGCACAATCTCCATAAAATGATCATAATCCTCGCGAAGCATCATGACGTCTGCATCATCGTCCCAGGGAATAAACCCGTGATGGCGGATTGCCCCGAGCAGCGTACCGCCGGCCAAAAAATATTTGATCCCGTGCTTTTTGCATATCCGATCGATCTCCAGAAGATAACCGAGCAGAAGCTGTTGAACTGCCGTCAGTTTCCCCAGATAGGTGTTGTCAAAGATAAAGGTCCCTTTCTGCTGCTGCATGCTCTTGACCAGCATAATCAGCCCGTCTTCCAGCGAAACCTTCGATGAAAACTTGTTTCTCGAGATCAGCTGCGGATTCAGCAAAATCCCTGTCTCGCCATCCTTTTTCTCACTCCACCGCAGCCCGATCCGACATTGATCCGGAAAGTTTCGATACAGCCTTGTGACCATTTCACTCCTGGATGCGTTTGACGCCTTTCCGATCACATTGAAAATTTTGTTACTCTCACAAGTGGCAAGCATAAACTGAATCGCGGTCAGCACATCGTGAATGTTGACGTAAGAACTCTGCTCTGCACTGAACTCCAGCGTATCCTCCCGGCCTTCCGCGACCATGCGAGCCAGCCGATATGCATTGTGTTCCATGACATCAATGTAGGCGCCAAGAATCAGACCGGTACGCAAAATATGATATTTGATATGGGCATCCCGTGCACAGCTTACCACAATGCTCTCAAGCGCCTGCAAAAAATACTGCGTCTCAAATCCCTGCCCGCAAGGGTCCGTCTCACCTGCCTCATACTCAGATGCCGCGAACCCGTGTGGCAACCGTCCATACACTCTGCCGTCCGACAAAAGAAGGATCTTTTCGCGCGCATATCCGGCCGCCGTCTGTGCGACCTCAAAGAAATGCGCCAGATATTCTATCTCCTCTTCCACGGTAAAAGAAACCTCGCGGCAGCAGTATCCTGTCAAGATCACATAGTCTGCCTCCTCCGGCGAAAAATCAGGCCCGGCGTAATGCTTGATCGCCCCGTCCATTGACATGTGTGTCACACTTAGCCCTACACTATAATTGTCATTCCAGGCCTCGAAGGACCAGGCCACTGCCTTCGTCAGAGAACTTTTCTCGCCAATCAGCAGTATTTTTTTCCCTCTGAAGCTCTCTTCATTCAGATATTTGGACCTGACAGCCGCCTGTGCCCAGTCAAGTTGAAACTCATTCAGCCTGTCTCGCAAACTCTTTTTTGACATTTTTGTTTTCCGCCTTTCTTTTTGGTCACAGACTCTTCGCTTTTGCCAAATCTTCTACAATCTTGTTCGGCGAAAGCGGTGATATTTCTTCCATATCCTGGGACACCTGCCATGGCCCTGAAATATTGTACGGTTCCCCTGGTGTGCCCAAAAGAAGGACCCGCAGAAGCGTCTCTGTCATGTCAGACACATTGTTTGCGGCATCTTCTGCGCTCTGAAAGGAACGCTGCAACCGCGCAATGCGGATATTTATCCCGTCTTCCCGCGCCAGACGGCTGCACAGATGCTCTGTCATCCTCAACACCTGCCCGTCCTGCAGATCCTCATCTGTATGGCACAGATAGCCAATCTCATCCTCCCGGATCAAATGCGGTTCGTCAAACAGCTTCCCATAAACACTGCTGTCAGACACGAAAACTGTCGCTGTCGGTTTTGTTTTTCGAATGCTTTGCAGCGCATTGGTCAATGCGCCAAATTCTGTCCAGCTCTTTAAGTGCGCCCCCTGCTCCTTCTCCTCGCGAATCCATGGATACTTTTCCGTCCCCCGTCTTTGCGGTTTCTTCCGGAAGTCCGCAATAGTTCCCATCAATATCACATAGTCCTCCGGCGATATATCCGACTGTTCTGAAACTTCTGATCTCTGCTCCACCTGCAGACCCATTCTCCGTAATTCTTCCGTCAAATATTCTTTTACTTCTGATTCACAGCCCAATACCAAGATACGATGTCCCTGAAAACGAGCGAAAAAGTTCTGATCGCATATTGATTCTTCGCGCATAACGCACTCCTCCGTTCTCAAACATTAATTTTATAATCTTAAATTAAACAATATCGTAAAACAGTGTATCATATCTGTTTTTCCTTGTCAAAAATAACCTTTTTTTATTTACATATTTTTGAAAAAATGTTATGCTTATGAATATTGGGCGATCAGTATCCGCAAATTTGCGTATTTATTCTTTTTTCACCACAATCTGCCGGTATACTGATTTATCTATGTACCCTATACCATTTAATTTCTGAATAAGGAGTTTATGACGACAATGACACATCTCGACAAATTGGAAGCGGAAGCAATCTACATTATGCGCGAAGTTGCTGCCGAATGTGAAAAGCCGGTCATGCTATACTCGATCGGTAAGGATTCTTCTGTGATGCTGCGTCTTGCGCTCAAGGCATTTTATCCGGAGAAACCGCCTTTTCCCTTTCTGCATGTAAACACCACCTGGAAATTCCGAGAAATGATCGAATTCCGGGATAAAATTGCAGAGAAATACGGCATTACCATGCTCGAATACATCAATCAAGAGGGCGTCGCGCAGGGGATCAACCCCTTCGACCACGGCTCGGCGTACACGGACATCATGAAGACGCAGGCGCTGAAACAGGCGCTCGACAAATACGGGTTCACTGCCGCGTTTGGCGGCGGACGGCGAGACGAGGAAAAGTCCCGCGCCAAGGAGCGAATCTTCTCCTTCCGCAATGCCAGTCACGCATGGGATCCCAAAAACCAGCGTCCGGAAATGTGGAAGCTCTACAACACACAGATTCATCAGGGCGAGGAGATTCGTGTCTTTCCGCTCTCCAACTGGACGGAAGCCGATATCTGGCAGTATATCCGCCAGGAGAATATCGAAATCGTCCCTCTGTACTTTGCCAAGGAGCGCCCCTTCGTTCGCAGGAATGGCAACATCATCATGGTTGACGACGACCGCATGCGCCTGAAGGAAGGCGAAGTCATAGAGCATGGAATGATCCGATTCCGGACTCTCGGCTGCTATCCGTTGACCGGAGGCGTAGAAAGCCACGCCGACACCCTGGATGCGATCGTCGAGGAGACGCTTGGCGCGGTATCCTCAGAGCGGACGAGCCGTGTGATCGACAGTGACGGCGGAAGCGCCAGCATGGAAAAAAGAAAGAAGGAGGGCTATTTTTAGTCATGAACAGTCTTCTGAAATTTATCACCTGCGGCAGTGTGGATGACGGAAAGTCCACGCTGATTGGACATCTGCTCTACGACGCGAAGCTTCTCTTCGCCGACCAGGAACAAGCGCTCTACCTCGACAGTAAGGTAGGATCCCGCGGAGGCGCGATCGATTATTCTCTGCTGCTCGACGGACTGATGGCCGAGCGAGAACAGGGAATCACGATCGATGTCGCATATCGATATTTTACAACCGAAAAGCGTTCCTTTATCGTCGCGGACACGCCCGGACATGAAGAGTATACGAGAAATATGGCGGTCGGCGCTTCTTTTGCGGATCTTGCCGTGATCCTTGTGGATGCCACACATGGAGTTCTTGTGCAGACGAGGCGTCATACGCGTATCTGTTCCATGATGGGGATTCGGCACTTTGTCTTTGCTGTCAACAAAATGGACCTGATCAACTATGATGAAAGCCGTTTCGAGAAAATATCGCGGGACATCCGGCGCATGATGTCAGAGCACGACTTCGAGACGATGAAGATCCTCCCCGTCTCCGCGACGGAGGGCGACAATATTACCCAGAAGTCCAGTCACATGCTGTGGTACAGGGGAGTCTCTCTTCTGACCTACCTTGAGAACATCGATATCCATGAGTCGGATGATGACTCAGGGTTTGCGATGCCAGTGCAGAGAGTCTGCCGCCCAGATCACACGTTCCGCGGTTTCCAGGGTCAGATTGAGTCCGGCGCACTGAAGATCGGAGATGAGATCACAACGCTCCCATCCAATGAGAAGGCTATCGTCAGCCGGATCATCGATGCCGGAAAGGATGTCACCTCCTCCGAGCGCGGACATGCAATTACCGTTTCCCTTGATAGGGAGGTGGACGTCTCCAGAGGGTGTGTACTCGTAAAAGACTATCAGCCATACGTCAGCACGCTTTTCAATGCGCGTCTTTTGTGGATGGACGACAATGCCCTCATTGCAGGAAAGAATTACTACCTGAAGCTGGGCACCCGCCTGATCCCTGCCGTCGTGATGAACATCAATCACAAGATCGATGTCAATACCGGCAATGAAATTCCGGCAGATGCCACCTTCAAGAATGAGATCGTTGAGTGTGACATCTCTGTCTCCGACAAAATCATTTTTGACAAATTTTCCAGCAACCAGGCGCTGGGCTCGCTGATTTTGATTGACCGTGTCACAAACATGACCTCGGCCTGCGGCATTGTCTTGCGCAGCATTCAGCGTTCCAACAACCTGACCTGGCAAAAGCTCGATGTCACAAGAGAATTCCGCGCTGCACAGAAGGGACAGACGCCCTTCACCGTCTGGATGACCGGACTTTCCGGCGCCGGGAAATCCGTTGTATCCAACGAGCTGGAAAAGCGCCTTGTCTCCCTCGGTATGCATACGATGCTTTTGGATGGTGATAATATTCGCATGGGTCTGAACCGAAACCTTGGGTTCAAGGAATCAGACCGTATCGAAAATATCCGCCGCATCGCTGAGGTTTCCAAGCTGATGAATGACGCCGGACTGATTGTCATTACCGCTTTCATCTCTCCCTATGCGAGAGACCGACAGATCGCAAAAGACATCATCGGCTCAGACTCCTTCGTGGAGGTTTATGTGAGCACACCGCTGGAAGAGTGCGAACGGCGTGATATCAAGGGACTTTATATGAAAGCCCGCAAAGGAGAGATCGCAGATTTTACAGGAATATCAAGTCCTTACGAGGTTCCTCAGCATGCGGATGTCTCGATCGACACGACTTCTCTCAGCCCAGAGAAATGTGTTGACCAAATTTGGAATTCACTTACAGAGCGTTTCCCTCAACTGAAGCACTTCAACGAGGAAGCGAAGTAACGATTACAGGAGGATAAGTATGGCGACCGTCTATCTGCACATCGGGCTCCCGAAGACCGGAACGACCGCAATCCAAAGTTTTTTGGCAAAAAATAAAAAAGCGTTGCGGAAGCATAGCGCATGTTTCCCTGATTTCGGATATCGCTATCTGCGGCGTGACCATTATGTCCATATTGACAGCGTGCGAAACGCTCATTTTCTGGTCAAGGCCTGGGAAAGCCTCGTTACCGACACGCCGAATAAGACTTACTTATCCGTTCTTGATCAGCTTGAAGAGCTGGGCAAACAATATGACAAAATCATTCTCTCTGACGAATCGCTCTGGCTCTTCGGGGATCTCTGTCCAGACGCCTGGACGGTTCTGAAGAGCGATCTGGAGAAGAGAGGGCTGAAGCTCTGCGCCATCGCATATCTCAGGCGGCAGGACAACTTTGCACTGTCCTATTATCGCCAGATGATCAAGAGTGCTGGCACTGGCCTCTCTTTCTACGATTACATGGATAATGTATTCAAGGACAAATATCAGTTGGATTATTTCTCCCACTTGGAATTCCTGTCAGGTATTCTCGGGAGGGAGAATGTCTTTTTCCGCGTCTACGAAAAAGGACAGTTTCAGGGAGACGAACACAATATTTACTCGGATTTTCTTGATATTTTGGGTATTCCCTTAAAAGACGGTTTTGTATTGGAAAAAGAGATGTACAACGCATCGCTGGACGACTCTCTCTTGGAGTTGAAGCGCATTCTCAATCAGCTTCCCAAGCCGGACTGCTATAATTATTTACTGTCCGGGCACATTCGTGCTATGCTGAATGATCGGGATCCCGAAAAGCTCCATGAGAAGACTTCTTTGTTCCATCCGGGTGACCAGTCTGCCTATCTCGAAAGCTTTGCGGAGTCAAACAGCCGCTTTGCCAGAGAATATCTTGGGAGAGAAGACGGAACACTCTTTTACGATGATACAGATATGGAGCTTCCTGAGTGTCATGTCTCCACAGAAGATTTGCTGTACGATGTCATTCTCTACTATGCCAAAATAGTTCAGACACTCGAAAAGCAGCAGAAACAGATGGAAAAGCAATTAGAAACACAAATGAAAACGCAATATCGTTCCCTGCGGGCGGAGTTTGTGGATGTCCGCGAATGTGTATTCCTGTATCGTCTGAGAAGAAAATACAGACATTTGAAAAATAAATTCAAAGCTCGTTTTGGTCAGAAGCAAACAGATTAAGGGGACACATATGAAAAGGCACAGACTCTCCTCTGTCATTGGGAGTATGCTAAAAATCGGTTTTATCGGATTCGGCGGCGGAACCGCGCTGATTCCTGTCATTGAGACAGAAGTTGTCGAGCGATCCGGACTCGTCACAGAAGACGAATTCAACCGCGATGTCACAATTGCAAGCATCACACCCGGCGCGCTTCCTGTAGAAATCGCCGCCGGGATCGGCCGGGAAGCGGCTGGGAACGCCGGAATGATCGCCGCTGCGGTCGCAATGGCGTTTCCTGGCGCTTTTTTAACGCTTCTCCTGCTTATCTTGTTCTCAGGCATGGACAGCACGTTGCGCACCTTTATCAATATTTTCGCCGCCCTGGTTTCCATCTATATTATTGTACTTCTCCTCCGCTATGTGGTCGGCACAGTGAAGCAATCCTCCTCAGACAGGGAAAAGCTTCTATATCTTGCTATGATTTTCTCCGTCTTCGCGCTCTCGGCAGAAAAAAATCTGTATCGGCTATTTCAGGCAACGCGCACACCTTTGTTTGCGGCCTCCTCCGTACAGATTCTCGCTGTCGCTTTTTTTGTTATACTCTTTACCAAGGGAAATCTGCGTGAACTGCGGCGTACAATTCCCGCTCTGTTCATCTCCCTTGCATGTTTTCTGTGTGCAGGTGACGCACAAATCCTTCCGGCAAGCCTTATGCCCTTTCTGGCCATCCTCATGACTGCTCTTGCACTGGTGGGTCTTTTTCAGTCCATCCGTGAAGCGAAGGTCAAAAACATATCCAACAACCGCGCTGATAGCCAAAATCAAGGCGATATGCAATTCACTCAGAAAAAACGCTCGCTCGGGAAGGATCTCTCCCGGACGATGTTTATCTGGCTTCTGTTTCTGGCTATTTTGTCACTTCCCGCGGTCTTCTTAACTTTCAGAAGTTTTTCCTTTGTCGGTACAGGTGTACTGTCTTCTGTCATGTCATTTGGCGGAGGTGACGCATACCTCACCGTAGCGCAGGGCCTGTTCGTCGAAAATGGAATGATCAGCCGCGCTGATTTCTATGGGAATATTGTGACGGTAGCCAATGCCCTTCCCGGTTCCATTCTCTGCAAGATTCTAACCGGTGTCGGATATTTTCTCGGCTACCATCTGCACAATTCCATCCCAGAGGGAATCATGATGGCTGTTTGCGGTTTTGCCTGCAGTGTCGCGGCTTCCGGCTCTATCTATGTCATCATGTGGGGCCTCTTTCAGAAATACGAAAATTTGAGGATTTTCGCAACCATTCGGCACTTTATACGCCCGATTGTATCCGGTCTGTTGCTAAATGTCGCACTCTCCCTCTTTCTCTCTGTCATCTATCCTGTTCTTTTCTGAGCATGAGAACGGTGGCGCCGCCCTGACACACAATTTCCAAATCTATCTGTTATCTGTTTTATTTTACCCGGTTGTAATTGATCAGGCAGCCATCGAGAATAATCTGCCTCTCCTCGTCCGTCATCTCACCGAGCCGCAACGTAAACGGCTTGAGCGCTCCGTCCTTCACGACGTAAGCCTTCACCTCCGCCGCCTTGTCCTGCACCGCCTTACGAATGCCTGGGATAAACAGATAATCCTTATTTGCAAACGGAAGCTCGCCCTCGTCGATCAGGAACGGAAGCATGCCCCAGTTGATCAGGTTGGAGCGATAGCGCTTCGTCGCATAGCTGTGCGCGATGTT
>CANQEB010000008.1 GCA_947594085.1 uncultured Lachnospiraceae bacterium
GGGACGGGCACGAGCAGATTTGGGCGGGCGAGATTCCCACGCGCTTCAACCCGGTGGCAAGCTATGTGAAATATTTTACCGTTCCGCAGTCCATGAAGGTCATGCCCCTCTTCATCTCGTTTCAGGGCGTGGAGAGCGGGATGGCCCTGTGGCTGAACGGACATTATGTCGGTTACAGCGAGGACAGCTTCACGCCGTCCGACTTTGAACTGAGCGAGTATGTGCAGGACGGCGAAAACAAGCTGGCGGTGCAGGTGTTCAAATGGACCAGCAGCAGTTGGACGGAGGACCAGGACTTCTTCCGATTTTCCGGGATCTTTCGCGACGTCTTTCTCTACACGCGCCCGCAGGTGCATATCGGCGACCTGAAGATCAAGACATTGCTTGACGACACTTACACGAAGGCAGAGCTTCTCATAGGAGCTGCGGGTTGCGGGAGCGGAACTGTCAGTGTGAAGCTTTCTGAGAGTAAGCTTTCGGAATATCAGTTGATGGATCTTCAGGAGAAAGGGAACCAGCCTACAGACGGCGCGATTCTTCTGCAGGGAGAATTTGACTTCGTGGACGGAGCGGGTTCGCTGGCTGTACCGGTCTCGGACTTTAAGCTTTGGAGCGCGGAGGAGCCGAACCTTTACGAGCTGCTGTTGACTGTGCGCGACGCTGAGGGCAACGTGACAGAGGCGATCTGCGAGGCGGTCGGGTTCCGGCGTTTTGAGATGAAAGGGAATCTGATGTGCCTGAACGGAAAGCGCATCGTGTTCAAGGGCGTCAACCGCCACGAGTTCAGCTCGCGCGTCGGGCGCGTACCGCAGAGCGAGGAAATCCTAACCGATGTGCTCACTATGAAGCGACACAACATCAACGCCATCCGCACCAGCCATTATCCGAACGATTCGCGTCTCTATAAGCTCTGCGATCGCCTGGGAATCTATATGATTGACGAGAACAATATGGAGTCGCACGGCTCATGGGATCCGGTCGCGCGCGGCGCTGGGGAAATAGATCTTGCCGTTCCCGGCGACCATCCGCAGTGGCTTGAAATAATGCTGGATCGCGTCAATTCCACCTACCAACGCGACAAGAATCATGCGGCGATCCTGATCTGGTCCTGCGGAAATGAGTCTTTCGGCGGCTTGAACATCAAGCAGATGGCAGACAAGTTTCGTGAGCTGGATGATACCAGGCTGGTGCATTACGAGGGCGTGTACAACGATCGCCGCTACAACGAATCCAGTGATATGGAGAGCCAGATGTACCCGCCGGTGGCGAGGATCAAGGAATTCCTCGCCCAGGACCGCAGCAAGCCGTTTATCTGCTGTGAGTATACGCATGCTATGGGTAATTCCTGCGGCGGCATGCACAAATATACAGATTTGACCGATACAGAGCCGCTGTATCAGGGCGGATTTATCTGGGATTACGTGGATCAGTCGATCTACAAAAAGGACCGCTACGGTGTGGAGTTTCAGGCGTACGGCGGCGATTTCGGCGAGCGCCCGACCGACTACAATTTCAGCGGAAACGGGATCGTGTACGGGGGCGACCGCAGCCCTTCGCCGAAGATGCAGGAAGTGAAATTTAACTACCAGAACATCAGCATACAGGTGGAAAAGGACAAGGCGCTGATCACCAACAAGAATCTCTTCGTCGGCACGGCAGACTTTGACTGCTACGTGACAGTGGCGCGGGATGGAAAGCTGATCGAGCGCGCGACCCTTGCGACGGATGTGGCGCCGCTCTCGCAGCAGGAGTACAGGCTGCCGGTACAGGCGCAGACTCTTCCGGGCGAGTATGCGGTCACGGTGTCCTTTGTCCTGAGAGAAGACTGTCTGTGGGCGAAGGCGGGACACGAGATTGCGTTTGGGCAGGGCGTGTATCGCATCGAGGGAAAACACGTTGTCGGGCAGAAGCCCCTTCAGGTGGTGAAGGGTTATCTGAATGTCGGTGTCCAGGGGGAGCAGTTTGAGGCGCTGTTTTCGTATGCGAGTGGCGGACTGGTCTCATACCGCTATGCAGGTACAGAGATGATCGAGTCGATCCCGAAGCCAAATTTCTGGCGGGCTCCGACCGATAACGACGCGGGAAATAAGATGCCCGCGCGTTACGCGCAGTGGAAGATCGCGAGCCTGTATTTGTCCCATCAGGATCCGGAGACGAATGCGTGGACGGAGCCGTTGATAACGGAGGAAAAGGATTCCGTCACCGTGACTTATCTTTATCATATGCCGACCAAGCCGGCGGCTTCCTGCTCGGTGGCTTACCGCGTGTACGGCGATGGCACGATAGAGACGACGCTGAGCTACGATCCCGTGCCAGAGCTGGGCGATATGCCGGAATTCGGCATGATGATGAAGCTGAGCGCTGATTACGATCAGCTCAGCTGGTATGGAATGGGGCCGGAGGAGACGTATGCGGATCGTTGCCGCGGGGCGAAGCTTGGCATTTATCACGCCGAAGTGAAGGGCGGCATGGCGCGCTACATGGTGCCCCAGGAGTGTGGAAACAAGACAGGTGTGCGCTGGGCGAAGGTCTGCGATGGGCGCGGGCGAGGCCTGCTCTTTGAGGGGGATGAGATGAATTTCTCGGCGCTCCCCTACACACCTCACGAAATGGAGAATGCCCTGCATCCCTACGAGCTGCCGCAGGTTCACTACACGGTGATCCGCGTGTCAAAACAGCAGATGGGGATTGCCGGCGACGACAGTTGGGGCGCTCGCCCGCATCCGGAGTATCTGATCGATGTCAGCAAAAAACTCGAGTTTACGTTCCGCTTCCGAGGAATATAAGACCGAAAATCCGGAAATACCCTATGGAAAACGGGCATCAGACGGGTTTACATATTTTTGCCGATATGCTATCTTATAGACAATAAAGAATCTTTATGGAAAGAGGAAAATTCTTATGGAGAAGCGTATATACAGAATGCGAAATGTAATTCTATTCATATTCTTTGCCGCATTGTTCTTGACTTGTCTTGGAGGAAGGATTGCTGCGCGGGCCGAGGGATCCGATCATCTGATCTTGCCGGATGCCGACACACGCTATTACACAGACGCGGATATTGCCGACATGTCGCTGCAGGTCATCAATTATGCGAAGAATGAAATTTACGCGCGCCATGGGCGGATTTTCCTGTCTTCCGAGCTGAATGATTACTTCCGTTCGCAGCCGTGGTATTCCGGAACTGTAAGTCCGGACGATTTTACGGACCGCGTATTCAATGAGTACGAGCGGGCGAATATTCTTCTTCTGAGCGATCGGGAGATGGCTCTTGGCACGAACGGTTATCTGTTGGATCAGCCGGGCTATAATTTTGACGCTGTCAATAACTATATTGCCTCACATTATGGGGAAGCTCAGGCGGAGACGTCTGCCGGAGCAAAAGCCCAGACGGAGGCGTCTGTCAAGTGGGATTCGGACGAGGCAAAGACCGCTCTGGAACAGTATCGCATGATTGTCAGCCAGGCATCTTCCTACCAATATGATTCCTCCGGTTATACAACGCCATCTGGCAATTTTCAATACGCGCTGGTGCAGATGCGTACGGAGGACACCGTGCCGACGCTCCTTCTGGAGCAAGAAATGACGAACGGCATCTACTATGTACTTTTGTTCCACTATGATCCGGAGACGGGGAGGATGATTCATCCTGCCGAGACCATGACGGAAGGGGTTGCATCGGCCGGCGGTTACAGGGGCGGCCTTGCCATGGAAGGCGATGGAAACGGCATTCGTACGACAGAGATTTCAAGTGGGACGGGACAGACCTATATCTGCCGGGTGACGTTGGAGAATGAATCTCTGAAAACGGAATCCCAGTGGTCCGGCAGAATGGACATGATTCCTGCCGATCTCGGTTTTGTGGAAATTGAATGGCATGACATCAGCGATACGACCGCTCTGGAAGGCGGAGCAGCAGAGGCTTCGCAGCCGGGAGCAGCAGATGTGAATATATACGACTGAGGGCAAGTTGGTTTTGGAGATTATTTCAACCTTTTCTTTTTCTTGGTGCGAACGCCTGATTTGTTGAAATAGTACTTGTATTTTCCGATTTTCACCCACTTGTTTTTCTGCATCACACTAGACTTGTTAAAGTAATAATATTTGCCTTTTACTTTCACTTGTCCCTTTTGCATGACGCCTTTTTTGTTAAAATAGTATTTCTTATTTTTGATGATCTTGAATTTATTCCTGACCGGCTTGCCTTTAGAGTAGTAATACTTTTTGCCACTCTTCTTGAGCCAGCCGGTATATTTTACGCCGTTTTTGTAGTAATACGTCACTCCGCCGATCGACACATTGCCCGTGACCCTTTTTCTGTTTTTTACGTACACTTCCTTGCCCCCGACGATGGCAGGCCCCTGGTAGTCTTTCGGCAAATCATTCAGGCTGCTTACGGCAGGCTTTTGAACCGTGTCGGAGGACGCCCCTTTCACGGTGACATCGTAGGTGACCGTCTGTCCGTGCAGAGTTGCCGTAAACGTGGTATGTCCTTCTTTCAAGCCAGTCACTTTAATTCCATTTTCCGATATGGACAAAGATGCTATCGTCGGGTCTTTGATTTTGTAAGTAGCTTGTCTGCTATCGAGCTGGACATTATTAGTGTCGGATGTACGTTGGAATATTGTGGTTTTAAGAGTTTCATTTCCACTTAACTCAAGTTTATCACCTGCACGGCCTGCAAGCACTTCAACGCCGCCGCCATTAGAAAGTTTGAAATTTGAGGGCAAGGTTCTTATGGTTCTGACTTCAGTCTCAACGGTGCTCTTAAAACTGCCCTGATTAACGTTATCCGAGCCAAGCAAGATTACAGGATATATTCTTCCATAACCGTTGTATTTTTCTTGATACAACCCGATTCCTATACTTTTGTAGAAATCGTCTGTAAGAATATATGAGTAATAACTCTTATACATTTTGCTCAGAATGTCTTTACAACCTTCGTCACTACCAGATGTGGTTACAGTATTTGTCTTCATTGGACATTCCTCGACATATTTTGTATATAAAGAATCGTCCACCGAACTGCCGTCTGGTCTTATAAACGAAGTTTCCATACTCGGATAAAACAACATTTCTGCGGACATTTGTGTCGCCCATTCCTGTAAATCTGCATCCAGCGTCAATGCAGGGATACCGTTTTTCTTACGGAGACTATTTATCTCTTCAATCATCAGTTTTGCAGCTCCATAGCGGGCTTTCCCTACTATTTTAACATTTATAGTTGAAGCAGCATGGGCATCTGCCGCGCCGATCCTTGTGCCGAAGGCGAGCAAAAGAGCTAGCGTTGCCAAAGACACACCCCTCAAAAATGTTCTTACGAATTCTTTTCCGTTTAACATAATAATCAACCCTCTTTTTGAAATTCTTTGCGGGGTGGCTTGTGTGAATCCTGTCTCCCCGAAATAGATTATACGCCCGAATTGCCTGGGTAGTCAATCGGGAGCGCTGGAATGTCTGCAAATCCTCAAACTGCAAATTGACTGCCATAAGTTTTGGGAGTATTATAATATATAGCATCAAACAGCTACTAAAAATAATAGAAGAAGAATACGGAATTATTTTTCTGCTGATGTTGTAAGGCTGCGTTTGATGGCAGGAATAGGACAGCAATAGTATTGAGATCGAAGAGAGGGAATGTTATGGGTAAATTAAAAGCAAAAATGATGGTGTTGTTTGTTTGTATGTGCATATTATTGCCGGCAATGCGGGCTTATTGCGCGGAGGCAGGTGGGACCCTTACGCCCTCCGCATCGGATAACCTCGGGATTGGCCTTCGGCGTAACTCAGAGCTGGTTCCGTTAAGCGACGGTTATATGAGGGTATTTTATAATGGAACCATTGTAGGCGTAGAATATTACGACGATGAATTTAACATACAGAACAGGAAGAATATTTCTATGGAGCTTCCGATCTGGGGTGGATTTTATGCCGGGACGGATGCGTATTACCTGATCGAGGGTCAGAATAATACGGATGAATCAAATGAGGCTGAGGTGATAAGAGTAATCAAATACGATACGGGATGGAACCGGATGGGTGCTACTTCAGTGAAAAGTGACCCTGTTATGTTTGGAGGGCAGGTGCGATATCCGTTTGACTACGGTTGTGTGGAAGTGACGGAGTCCAATGGCAAGCTCTATATTGTGACAGGACATGAAGGCTATGTTGATGATGCTTACGGGCAGGGGCATCAGGGATTCCTGATGATTACAATAGACGAGAGCACTATGTCTGGCGGGATAACAGGTGCAGATCTCTGGCATTCTTTCGCTCAGTATATTGTTTCCAGGGATTCGGAATTGTATGTTCTGGAGCAGAGCGAAGGTTCACGGTATACTGCACTTTCCAGATATAATACGGAAACTATGCAGAGGGAGACCATTCCGGTCTTCAAATACGGGGGCAGCAGGGACTCCGCATGGGCGATACCGTGTTATGCGAGTGTCGATGGCATGGCTATGTCGACCAACAATATTCTCTGCGTGGGAACATCCATCGATCAGTCCAAGTATGACAGTGTTACTGGAGACACACCGCATAATATATATCTGACAGTCACACCTATGTCAGATTTTGCGGAGGCCTCGACGAAAGTAAAATGGCTGACAGCTTACACCGGTGGTGGGAAGAGCTTTCTGGGAGTTAAGATAACCCGTGTGAATGATAATCGCTTCATGATATCCTGGGAAGAATATGGAGATGAGAAGGAAGGCTCTACGGACGACAGTTTGTCTACAAGCACGCTTCATTATGTGTTCATTGACGGGAACGGAGATGTGGTTAGCCAGGAATTCACCGGGGCGATGCCTATCTCGGATTGTCAGCCGGTTATCAAGGGAGGAAAGGCTGTATACTATGCTTCAAACGATAACATGGTTGATTTTTACTCATTGAATACGGATACCGGAGAGATTGGGAAAAAGGCATACCGTGTTGCCGGCGAGAATGCCACATGGAACCTGTACAACGGTGTGCTTACGATATCTGGAACAGGAGCATTGGCTATCAATTCAGAAGGAAAACATAGGAGTCCGGTGTCATCCGCTTCAAGCTGGCTTTCGTATTCAGGAAGCGATAATGCGTGGAAAAGCATAAGAAAATATGTAAAAAAGATTGTGGTAGAGGAGGGTATCACAAGCATTCCGGATTCGGCGTTTACTTATTTTGATAATCTCGAAGAAGTAGAACTGAAAGAGGGATTATTGTCTATTGGCAGCAAGGCATTTTATGAATGTGGGCACCTGGATAAGATTACAATTCCATCCAGTGTGAGGGAAATAGGTGAGGATTTTCTGTGGACGGGTTATATATGGATGAGCGGAGGACATGTGGTCGATGCAACAATCTATGCGCCATACAATTCCTACGCGGTGACATATGCGAAGACAAACGGAATAGCGTACAAGATGGATCTGGCAGGAGCTGTGGTAAGCGGGTTGAAGCGGGAGTACGAATATACCGGGAAAAAATTGAAGCCGGAAATAACCGTAACGCTGGGAGATACGGTGTTGAAAGCCGAAGAAGACTATGAGTTGATATACAAGAATAATACTGAGATTGGCACTGCATCACTGGAGATCAGCGGTACCGGTGCTTATTTCGGAACTATAAGCAAGACGTTCAACATTATTGCTCCCAAGAAGGAAGAAGGGGCTTTGTCGGGCTGGGTTTCCAATCAGAAAATCCCAGCAAAGGGGAAACCGGTTAATGTAGGGACTGTATTCAAGGAAAAGAAAACTGGAATCCAGTACAAGGTAACTAAAAAGGGAAAATCAGGAAAGGCCACCGTAGAGTATAAAAAGAGCCCGAAAAATGCTTCTAGTGTGTCGATTCCTGCCACTGTCAGAATCAACGGAATTACGTACAAAGTTACATCGATTGGAACCAGGGCTTTTGCGGGCAATACGAAGCTTCGAAAAATAACGATTGGGAAGAATATTATCTCTATAGGGAAGCAGGCATTTTATAACTGTAAGAATCTGAGGTCTATAGTCATAAAGACAAGCACTATCAAACCGGCTAAAGTTGGTGCAAAAGCTTTCAAGGGTATATATAAGAAAGCCGTGATAAAAGTTCCGGCTAAAAAACTGAAAGCTTATAAGACAATGCTCAGGAAAAAAGGTATCGGCTCTAAAGTGAAGGTACGGAAATAGTCTGATTGGTTCTTTGACTGCCGGGCAATCAAAAGCGAAGATTTCAGGGAAGGAGGATCCTGTACATATGACCGCAGGCTCCGGCCGCTGATAAAATTTTGAGAAGTTGTTGTGTTTCGATTGATTTGGGATTTAAAGCTATGATCAAGGTGGTTCGCCTCTCAGCACTGGGCGAAGAATTCCTTGGCAGGACACTGTCTGGGGAAGTAGTGGATGCGATTAACGAATTAGGGTGGCTGGTTGTTTATCTGATGATGCAAACTGAGATTATATGATTATTTCAATTGCAAGAAATTCTGCAGGCGTCATAATAGCCGGTTTTTCTACACCAGATTGATTATTTCAATTGCAAGAAATTCTGCAGGCGTCATAATAGCCGGTTTTTCTACACCAGATTCAAGGAAATCCTTATCCCCAGTTAAAAGAATATCTGCTTTGGCGGCAATCGCAGCGCGCAGTATGGGTCTGTCCTTTGTATCCCTGATCTGCGTTTCTGTAGTAAACTCATTTTCTGGAACAGGAATTAATTCTAAGGTCAGAAGTGCAACCGATAAGAACTTGTCCAGAGAGCCCAGCCGATGAGGAAATTTCTTGTTGAATATCCGTTTTATTTCATCTACATTCTGTTCGCAGATCATGCCATGATTCGGATATGAAGCGGCCTTCTGGTATGCCCGCCATGGGGTACTGTCTGCCCGCAATGCTGCAGATATGAGTACATTGGTGTCAATCAATACTCTCATCCGTTATCGTCCTCGTTTCGCAATTCCTTGACAAGTGCGATAACATCGTCGTCAGTAGTAAGCCCGGAACGTTCCGCTTCTCCGGTCATTTCGCTCTGTAGAACCTGCATGGCATATATGGCGGAATTTACAATGCGTACATTACTGCCCTCGACAATAAAGGTAATCCGATCCCCACTTGTTATCCCCAGCGCTTCTCTGACATCTTTCGGGATGGTGACCTGTCCCTTAGCCATTACCTTTGCGTTATCAATAAAAGCGTTAATTGCCATAATGAACACTCCCCTGCAATTTGTTGATTAAAGAGTAGGAATTTCCCTACTCTTATTATATGCAATACTGCTAAGAGAATCAACTGGAAAATTTTTTTACAGCAGGAAAACAAGGTTGAATAGCCGGATCGGAGAGCGCAGCAGCGTGGCAGATAAGGAATTATCTGCAAAAAGAATATATTGAGCGTGTTCGTCCGTTCTCCTATGACGGTGTAAATTATTGTCCATTGGCCTGTCAGGGAAAAGCAGGCATTATAGAGACGGATATCGGCCAGTTGATATAGACTAGTGTCTTTTACTTAAGTCCCTGGCTGGTTTGCTTACAAGGACCGCTGCATAATCAGTCGAAAAAACAAAATTTATGCATTTTAGTGCAAATACTTTATTTTTGCATCTGTTTATGCTATTATGGAGACGACAGGAGGGATGCGTAATGATAGAATCTCATAAATTGAAAGAAAGAGATCGCTACCTAAATAAGCTGATTGGCTTTCAGGATACGGAACCTGTAAAAATCATCACCGGCATAAGGCGCTGCGGGAAATCAAGCCTTTTGAAGCTGATGGTAGCTCATTTGATCAAAACGGGTATTCAGCCAGAGCAGATTGTTGAGATGAACTTTGAATCGAACGATTTTCGGAAAATGACTTCTGATGCTGTTTACGCTTATGTAAAAAAACATGTCATAGCTGGAAAGCGTATGTATCTATTTTTCGATGAGATCCAGAGGATCGATGCCTGGGAGGATGCAATCAATGCTTTGCGCGTGGATTTGGACTGCGATATCTATGTGACCGGTTCTAATGCGTACCTGCTTTCCTCGGAATATTCCACCTATCTTTCTGGCAGATGCGTGGAGATTAAAATGCTGCCGCTTTCATTCAGCGAGTTTCTTTATTTTCATGATTTTGAGGTGAGGGAAATCAGGAGCGCTCTTGGCGGCGTTCATAAGCGGGTATTTGATAAAAAAGGCGAACACTATGAACTGCGGGAGGCATTTGAAGCATTCATGCGTTTTGGTGGAATGCCTGGTATTGTCGACGTCGGACTCGATCAGGAAAGAGCGCTTTTGCTCCTTGACGGTATCTATTCTACCGTTGTCGTTCGAGATATTCTGGAACGGGAAAAGCGTCGAGGGCAGAAGCGAATTACCGATCCGATCCTGCTTCGCAAAATCATCATGTTCCTTGCGGACAATATCGGTTCGAATGTTTCTATTGCATCCATAGGCAATACCTTAGTGAATGAAGGTCTTCTTGAGGATGGCAAACGGAAAAGTGCACCGAGCGCACATACGGTTCAGGCATATGTCAACGCACTGCTTGAAAGCTACTTCTTCTATGAGATCAAGCGGTTCGATATCAAAGGGAAAGAATATCTCCGCACACTGGGCAAGTACTATATTGTCGATATAGCTCTGGGGAATTATCTGCTGGGGTTCCGAAATCGTGACAGTGGTCATGCGCTCGAAAATGTCGTCTATTTTGAACTGCTTCGCAGAGGATACGATGTAGCGATTGGTAAGATTGATAACATGGAGGTGGACTTCATTGCAACGATCGCCGACGAGAGGAAATATATTCAGGTGACGGAATCCATGAACAGCGAGGACATTAGAAAACGCGAGTTAGTTCCCCTGCAAAGAATACGTGACAACTATGAAAAGATCGTGCTGTCGCTTGAACCAGGGCTGGACAGCTCATACGAAGGGATCAAGTCTGAGAATCTAATTGAATGGTTGCTTGCAGACTGAAGCGTAAAATTTTTCCTTCCATTTTATATTAAAACGCTTGCAATCAGATATCAACGGGATTATTCTGAATATATCATATTGTGTTTTTCCGGGAGGATTTTGCAATGAAAAGGAAAATCAGAGAGCTGAAGATCGCGGGTTTTGCATTCTTATTGTTTGCACTGTTCGCCTTCGGCATTGTGGCATCGGCGGCGGAAGGAACGTCGATTAAGGTAGATGTTGCCGTGCAGTACGGGCAGACGGAAGCCCGGGAGATGCTGAAGAGAGTGAATGAATTTCGCACAGGTTCGGATGCATGGTTCTGGAATCCAGATAATGAGACACAAACGGTGTACAGCGCCGAAAATAGGAATATGCTTTCTGAGTATACCTATGATTATGGCCTGGAAAAAGATGCTATGCTCCGTGCGGCTGAGCAGGCGATTTATTATGACCATACGAGACCGAACGGAAGCAGTTGTTTTACTGCATATACCAACCCATATGGGTATTGCGCTGAAAATATTGCGGTAGGCTATGGAACAGAGGAGAAAGTGTTCATCGGGTGGCAGGAAGCGGATGAGCTCTATAAGGGTCAGGGGCACAGAAGATCGATGCTCAGCCCGGATTACAAATATATTGGCATCGGTCATGTGTACTACAACGGATATCATTATTGGGTACAGGAATTTTCTTCCGTTTCCACAGATTTGGCACCTACGGATGCCAATGATGAACTAACTTCTGTTTCCCTGGAAGTAGCTCTTTCCAGTATTGATGAGATTACATTGATCTCATCGAAATCTGGTGTTGATATAACTTATGGGGAAAGTGCGGAAGTTCCCGAGATTATCTGCAGTATCCATACTCCGAAAGCATGGCCTGGTAAGCTATGTCCTGTCACGCTTGCCGGTTCTGTTTTTGACTGGACGGTGACCGGGGATTCCGATTGTATAGAGCTTGACACCTCGGGGAAGCCGGGGATCATAACGGCGTTGAACTGTGGCAAAGCCAAGGTTACGGTCTCTGCGCTGGGGCAATCGTGTACTTTTTCTGTCACGGTCAAGCCGAAGGATATCACGGACAATGCGGCAGTTACGCTGGAGGGCGGGCCTTTTTCGTACACGGGCAACGCGATCGAACCGTCTGTGAAGGTAGAAACTGCCGACGGAACTACCCTTGAAGAAGGGAAAGACTATGAGCTTAAATATTCCGACAATGTTGATGCCGGAACAGCTTTCGTGACGGTCAGCGGCACAGGCAATTATACCGGAACGTGCACAGCGAAGTTTGAGATCGCCAGGGCCGGGCTGCTTTCGGAGGACTGTACTTTTGCCGACGGGAGCGGAAAATATGAGTATACCGGCGAGGAGATTCGTCCGGCTGTGGTTGTGAAGCATGGGGGACGAACGCTGGTCGAAGACGAGGATTACGAGCTGTCCTATGGCAAAAACCTTAACGTGGCAGATGAGGCAGCTGTCATCATCAGCGGGAAAGGCAATTATGATGGAACAATCAGCCTGCCATTTGAGATTACCCCGGCAGAGTTGACAGCGGCTTCTTGTACCGTCGCGGAGATTCCGGATCAGGAATACACAGGAGCGGCGATCAAGCCGGAGGTATCCGTCGAGTGGAATGGAAAGGCGCTGTCGCAGGATACGGATTACACTCTCGCGTACAGCAGCAACACGGAGGTTGGTACTGCGACGGTCACCATAACGGGCGACGGCAATTTCCAGGGAAACTTTGACACATCGTTTGCGATCGTGCCTGCGAATATCGGGAGCGGGACATTGTCTGTCGATAGCCCGGAGTATACCTATACCGGCGAAGCAATCTGTCCGGAGGTGACGGTCAAGCTCGGGGATATTGTCCTGGAGCAGGGCGTCGACTATGACTATACGTCAGATTCGTATGAGAACAATGTCAATGCGGGAACGGCAAAGGTGACGGTGGCCGGCAAAGGAAACTACTCCGGTTCACTGGCCGGGACATTTGTGATCGCGCCGCGCGAGATATCCGGAAGTGAGTGTACGGTCGGCGCCGTGGAGGACCAGACTTATACCGGGGCACAGATTAAGCCTGAGGTTGAAGTACTTTGGAACGGGAAAAAGCTGCTTCAGGATATCGACTACACGATCACGTATGATGACAATATCAACGCTGGAACAGCGAATGGCAGTATCGCGGGCACGGGGAATTATTCCGGAGCGATCGGGACGGTTGTGTTTGAGATCCTTCCTGCAGATCTGTCTGACTGTACGCTGGAGCCGATTTCTGAACAGGTATTCACCGGCTCGGCAGTCGAGCCGCAGATTACCGTTCACTTCGGAAACCTGACGCTGACGAAGGATGTAGATTTCCTTGCCGCCTATGAGAATAACGTGGCAGAGGGGACAGCGACGGTCGTGCTTACCGGCACAGGCAATTATACAGGAACGATTTCCGGAAACTTTGCGATAAAGGCTGCGCCACAGCAGCCGCCGGAGCCGCAGGCACCTCAGACACCAGATTCGCCGGAGCCGCAGGCACCTCAGACGCCAGATTCGCCGGAGCCGCAGGTACCTCAGACATCCGGTCCACAGGAGTCTGGAACATCACAGACACCGACGATACAGCAACCGCCGGAAGCATCGTCTGGGGATCAGACAGAAAGTTTAGCAGTTGGGACTGTAAAAGAGGATAGCGTTTCTGCGGCCAGTTACAAGGTGAAGGGCAGTGTTTCAGGTGTGATGACGGTGGAATATGTCGCACCGGCCAATAAAAAGAAAGCTTCGGTTGTAGTGCCGAATACAGTAGTAATCGATCATGTGCCGTGCAAGGTCACTTCCATTGCACCAGGCGCATTCAAGAATAATAAAAAGATCAAGAAGGTTGTGATCGGAAAATATGTAACATCCATTGGGAAAAACGCGTTCCAAGGTTGCAGCAAGTTGCAGTCGGTAAAAATAGGAGCCAGTGTCACAGACATTAAAGATAGCGCGTTTTGTGGCTGTTCAGTCCTTACGAGCGTTGTAATACCGTCACGTGTGACCAAAATCGGAAAGCAGGCTTTCTATAATTGTAGAAAGTTGAAAAGGATTACAATCAAGACAAAGAAGTTAGTGTTGAAGAAAATCGGAGCAAAGGCTTTCACCGGGATTAGTAGCAAGGCGGTCATAAAAGTGCCGGGAAGCAAGAAAAAGGCATATAAGACGCTTTTCAGGAAGCGTGGAATGAGCGCAAAAGTAAAGATCAAATAGCATAGTTTTAAACCTTAAATGGAGTGCAGAGAAGGACAAGGATCTTGTATATATGACGGTATTTATCTAATTCTTTTTTCAACGACGGGAGAAAATGATTGCCTGGCAATTTTGAGCATGAAAAAACCCCGTAAAAACGGGGCTTTTCCAAGCTGCTGACGGGAATCGGACCCGTGACCTCCGCACTACCAATGCGACGCTCTACCGACTGAGCCACAGCAGCACGTAACGATGACCGCTACGGTTCTATATCTTAGCATACTTTGTTGCGGCTGTCAAACGGAATCCGATAATTTAAAATACATTTTTGCCTTTTGGAAAAACATTTGCGCCTCGATCTCACTGCTCCATCTGCCGGCCCATGAAGCCTGCGGCGCATTTCGCAAGCACCTGTTCGGTCTCGCCCATGCGGCGAGAAGTGTCTTTGCTGCGCAAGATCACAGAGCCGATCACGTCGCCCTCGCAGAGGATTGGGCTGATGACCTGCGGCATACTCTCGTCGTGGTCTTCGCTGGTGATCTTGATCTGCTTTTTGGACTGCGGGTCGGTGAGTACATTTTCGCGGTCATTCATCACCGCTTCGAGCTGACCGGTGACAGGGGTGCCAATGGCGTCCTTGCGGATACCGCCCGCGGCTGCGATGATTTGATCGCGGTCTGTGATGAAGACGCTGTGGCCGGATGCTGAGGCGAGCGCTTCGGCGTATTCTTTCGCGAAGCTGCCAAGCTCCCCGATAGGCGAATACTTTTTCAGAATGATCTCACCCTCACGGTCGGTAAAAATTTCCAACGGATCGCTTTCGCGAATCCGGAGAGTTCTTCTTATCTCTTTCGGGATGACAACGCGTCCCAGATCGTCGATTCTTCTGACAATTCCTGTTGCTTTCATATCGTGTTCCTCCATCTCATTTTACTTTTATCTTAAACCAGCGCGACGACAGGCCGTCTGTGTGCCAGTTATTGTTGGTACTTGTAGTATTTGTAAAAGAGCGGAGTTTATGCACGAAATCGACGAAGGATATGTCGAAATGAAATCTGCCGGACATGGTGCCCGGCAGAAAGTTCCAGCTAAAAAATGGACCGTTTAATCGCGCCCCATCTGGTTCAGCAGTGTGCGCTTGATATCGTAGAGCTTGTCTGAGAGATCGACGTAGACCTCATGCGGATTGGCGAATCGCTTTGTCTCTTCCCACAACGTCTCAGTTTCCTGCTTGCAGTATTCGCGGATTTCCATGACGGAAGGAGAGGTATAGACACACTCACCTTTCAGGAACACGGGGACGAGCATCTCTCGCAGGGTGTAGCTGCCGCCCTTGAATTTTGTCTTTTTCCAGGTTTCCAGTGGATCGAAGATGGTCAGATCGGAAGCCGCGTCGAAGCTCTCGTCGGCCAGGCAGATCAAGTCAGCGTGAATCTTTCCGCTCTCTTTGTCGTAGATGCGGAGGATTTTTTTGTTGCCTGGATTCGTGATTTTTGCCGTGTTCTCAGATAGCTTGATCTTCGGGATAAACTCGCCGGTCTTTTCGTCCAGGACAGCAGCCAGCTTGTAGACGCCGCCGAAGGCAGGGCAGTCTTTGGAGGTGATCATGTTTGTGCCGACGCCCCAGGAGCTGATCGCCGCGCCCTGGGACTTCAGGCTGTCGATCAGGTATTCGTCGAGATCGCTTGACGCAGAGATGACGGCGTCCGGGAAGCCTGCCTCGTCAAGCATTTTGCGAGCCTTTTTTGACATGTAGGCGAGGTCGCCGCTGTCGAGGCGGATGCCGTAATTCTTCAATTCAATGCCGGACTCCCGCATCTCGCGGAACACGCGGATTGCATTCGGAACACCACTGCGCAGGGTATCGTATGTATCGACGAGCAGCGTGCAGGCGTTTGGATACAGTTCCGCATATTTCTTGAAGGCAGTATATTCGTCCGGGAAGCTCATGATCCAGCTATGCGCGTGCGTGCCCTTGACCGGCACGTCAAAGAGCTGTCCGGCGAGCACGTTCGAGGTGCCGATGCAGCCAGCGATCATCGCGGCGCGCGCGCCGTAGACACCTGCGTCTGGCCCCTGTGCGCGGCGCAGTCCGAATTCCATGACACCGTCCCCGCGGGCGGCTCGGACAACACGGGCAGCCTTCGTCGCAATCAGGCTCTGGTGATTCAGGATCGTGAGGATTGCGGTTTCGACAAGCTGCGCCTGCATGATGGGTGCGATCACCTTCAGAAGAGGTTCGTACGGAAACACGACCGAGCCCTCTGGAATCGCATAGATGTCGCCCTCGAAGCGAAAGCTGCGCAGATAGTCTAGAAAGTCGTCGTGAAAGATCCCGAGATTTTTGAGGTATGAGATATCATCCTCGGAAAAACTAAGATTTTTGATATAGTCGATCACCTGCTCCAGCCCCGCGGCGATCGCGTATCCATTGCCGCACGGGTTGGTACGGTAGAATGCGTCGAAGACAACGGTTTCAGTCGACTTGCTCTCGAAATACCCCTGCATCATCGTCAGCTCGTAGAGGTCAGTCAGCAGAGTAAGATTGAGTGTGCTCATAAATTTTCCCCTTTCGGTATAGAATCGTGTGCTCCGGATAAAATGTTACTGTTTGTGCCATGTCCGACAACGGAGGGTCCGGACAGTAGGGCGAAACATCATCCGGGAGATATGTTTGTAGTGTAGTGTACCATATTTTGCGGAAGTTAGCACTCAGAATTTAAAAATAATTCAAATCGGGGTAAAATGAAAAAAGTGCTTGCAATAAGGGAAAACATGCGTTATAATACCACTTGCATGTGAGAACTGCATAGGAATAAAGGGCTATCGCCAAACGGTAAGGCAACGGACTCTGACTCCGTCATTTCAAGGTTCGAATCCTTGTAGCCCTGCTAGAGAGCATCCGAAGGGGTGCTCTTTTTTCGTGCAGGAAAATGCCGCGTTTGCGCATAACAAACATATCCCGCGCGCAGATATACGCAGGTTGATTCTATTTTCTCTATTCTTATCGCTTATTCCGGATCTTCTATAAAAGAAATGATTTCATTGGGATCGCATTTCAGAATCATACAGAGGCGTTCCAATGTAAACATCGTGATGCTCTGATTGTGTCGGAGATTGTGAATGGTCCGGGGATTAATACCGTATTTGTTAATCAAGGCGTACGTGGTGATCCCACGCAGTTTCATCGTGTTCCACAAAGCTTCATAGCTGATCAACGTTTTTCTCCTTAGTAAAAAATTGTCATGCAACATAGCGTTGCAATCAAATAAAAAGCTGGTACCTGTACCCATTATCGATGTCAAAATTAGGATTGAACATACTGAAAAATGTATCTATAATAAAGGAAAAATATAAAAGAGGGAGGATTTTGAGAGATGCAACAAAATGAGATGCAAAAGCAAAGCGAGGAGATATTCAGAGAATTTATGGACGTGACGTTACAGTTGTCTGAGGAGGAGCTACAGGCGGTGCACGGGATTGTTCCGATGACGCAGGAGCTCTTCAATCGCTGTGCTGGAAAATGTGAAGAAATCGGTGGTGTCCGGCAGCTGGAGGAGCTGATCCGCGAGTTCCCGGAGTTATATCGCGTATACCGCGGGAAGGAAATCATAGCTTGAAAAGATAAAATGTTCGTGCTATCATCTCCGTGAAAGCAATGAGCCGTGCAAAGAGGACGGATGTCAAAACAATGGTTTGGAGGTCTTCTAATGGCATATCAATTTGAAAGCAGAGTGCGTTACAGTGAGACCGGACTGGATCGGAAACTGACGCATAGCGCAATCATCGACTATTTTCAGGACTGTTCCACCTTTCAGTCCGAAGCGTGTGGGAACGGAATTGATTATCTGAAGGGGAAGAGCCGTGCCTGGATGATTTTGTCCTGGCAGATTGAGATTGCGCGGAGGCCGCTGCTCGGGGAACGCATTACGGTGAAAACTTGGCCTTATGAATTTAAGGCGTTTTATGGATACCGCAATTTCACCCTGCAGGATGAGCACGGTACGTATCTCGCGAAGGCGAACAGTATTTGGGCATTCATGGACATGGAATCTGGAAAACCGGCGAAGCTGTTCCCGGAAAATATCTCAGGATACCAGATGGAGCCGCCTCTTGAGATGAGGAGTTTTCCACGGAAGATACAAGTGCCGCAGGAATGCATCCGGATGGATTCCTTTCCGGTAGCCAGGCATCATCTGGACACGAACAATCATGTCAATAACGGGCAGTACATCGGGATGGCGGAAGAGTTCCTGCCGGAGGGTTTTGAGGCGTCGGTTTTGCGTGTCGAGTATCGTGCCCAGGCAAAGCTTCACGATGTGATTGTGCCGATGGTGCATCGGGAGGAAGCTTCCTTTACAGTCAGTTTGAGTGATGAGGCTGGGAAACCTTACGCGATTGTCGTCTATTCCCGGTGAAGTGTCGGCATGAACGGCTCCCATAAAAATGCGGCGGGCGGCAGAACAGACAGCAGGAAAGACGGGCGGACCGTACTGAAAAATTGAAGATGGCAGACAAGGAGACGATATGCTTCATATAGGGGAAAAACAGGAGCTTGAGATCGTAAAGAAAGTCGAGTTCGGGGTGTATCTGGCCGAGAGTCGCGATGCGCAGGAGCGCGTGCTGCTTCCGAAGAAGGAAGTGGACTTTGACATGAACAGTGGCAGTCGGATCACGGTGTTTTTGTATAAGGACTCACAGGACAGGCTGATTGCCACATGTCGTGAACCGCTGGTGACACTGGGGCGGACGGCCGTGCTGAAGGTCAAGGACGTCACGAGGATTGGCGCGTTTCTCGACTGGGGCTTGGAGAAGGATCTGCTGTTGCCGTTTCACGAGCAGACCGCGAAGGTATATCCGGGCGATGAGTGTGTGGTAGCGCTGTATCTGGATAAGAGCAACCGCCTGTGCGCGACAATGAAGGTTTATCCGTATCTCAGCAAGAACGCTCCGTATCAGATCGAGGATCAGGTGCGCGGGCGTGTCTACGAGCTGAGCCGGAACTTTGGCGCATTTGTGGCTGTGGACGATCGCTATTCTGGTCTGCTTCCGAAACACGAGGTTACGGATGCGCTGCGCGTTGGTTCGATTGTGCGGGCGCGGGTTACAGGTGTTAAGGAGGACGGCAAGCTGGACTTAAGCATCCGTGAGAAGGCGTATCTCCAGATGGACGATGACGCGGAGGATATCCTGCAGGTGATCGACGAGTACGATGGCGTGCTGCCGTTCGATGACAAGGTCTCGCCTGAGGTTATCAAGAGAGAATTCGGATTGAGCAAAAACGCGTTCAAACGCGCGGTCGGCCGGCTCATGAAGCAGGGTAAGGTGGAGATCCGGGACGGGAAGATCCGGCGGCTGTGAGCGCACGGATCGCGATTCCGATGAGGGAAAGCGTGATGCGGCTGTGGGCGGCAGAGTGAATTGTGATCCGGCAGAGGCAAAACAAGGGCCGTCACCGGAGAGATGATAGAGAATAATAACTATAGACAGGAGGATCTAAGCTATGAAAAAAGCAATCAGCACAGACAAGGCTCCGGCGGCGATCGGGCCGTATTCGCAGGCAATTGAGGTAAACGGTATGGTTTATACCTCGGGCGTGATTCCGGTGAACCCGGCGACGGGCGAGATCCCGGATGGCGTTGAGGCACAGGCGAACCAGGTGTTCTCGAACATGAAGGCGCTTCTGGAGGCGAGCGGGACGAGCATGGAGCAGGTCGTGAAGACGACCGTCTTCATCAAAGAGATGAATGATTTCGGCAAGATCAACGAGATCTATGCGAAGTATTTTACCGGGGTATTTCCGGCGCGCTCTTGCGTGGAGGTGGCAAGGCTTCCGAAGGACGTCCTGCTCGAGGTAGAGGCGATCGCGACGAAATAACTGTTTTGATATTCTGAAAAATGTGAAGCGTGACAAAATGCAAAACCGAACCGTGTGCATCTTTCGGAGGATATTACGCCCGGAGGTCAGTTATTCAGGCGGCAGGGAAGGGCGGAGGTTTTCAGAGGCCAGACAGGACCGCATCAAAGATGAAGGAGAAGCGTCGTGAATTTTACACATCTGCACGTCCACACGGAGTACAGCCTGCTGGACGGTTCGAACAAGATAAAAGAGTACGTTGCGCGTGTGAAGGAGCTCGGCATGGATTCGGCCGCGATCACCGACCACGGTGTGATGTACGGAGTGATCGACTTTTATAAAGAGGCGAAGGCAGCCGGGATCAATCCGATCCTCGGCTGCGAGGTGTATGTTGCGCCAAATTCGCGCTTCGACCGCGAGACCGGGAACGATGAGAGCCGTTATTACCATCTGGTGTTGCTCGCGGAGAACAATACGGGTTACGCGAACCTGATCAAGATTGTCTCGATGGGATTCGTGGAGGGCTTCTATTACCGGCCGCGGGTCGATCTGGAGCTTCTGGAGAAATATCACGAGGGTATCATTGCGCTCAGCGCCTGCTTAGCCGGTGAGGTGCCGCGCTATCTGGCGCGCGGGATGTACGAGGAGGCGAAGGAGATTGCGCTGAAATACCGCAGAATCTTTGGGGAGGACAATTATTTCCTGGAGCTGCAGGATCACGGCATCCCGGATCAGAAGCTGGTCAATCAGCAGCTTTTGCGCATGAGCCGGGAGACGGGGATCCCGCTTGTCGCGACGAACGACGTTCACTACACTTATGAGGACGATGTGGAGGCACACGATATCCTGCTGTGCATCCAGACCGGTAAGAAGCTCGCGGACGAGGACCGCATGCGCTATGAGGGCGGGCAGTATTACGTGAAGTCGCCCGAGCAGATGGCGGAGTTGTTCCCGTATGCGCCGGAGGCGCTTGAGAATACTTACAAGATCGCGCAGCGCTGCCACGTGGAGATCGAGTTCGGCGTGACGAAGCTGCCGCAGTTTGACGTG
>CANQEB010000009.1 GCA_947594085.1 uncultured Lachnospiraceae bacterium
CGAAAAATCCTTCATAATGCAGGAGAAATCAGGCAGCATTGGAAATCTTCGGCATAGTTTTTTCTTCGGTATAATCATTATTATACCGAATTCAGGATAAGACTGATCAGGGCTGGCAATACCAGCATAAGCAATACCAGGAACGACTGAAGAAAAAAGGAATCCGCCAGAGCATGTCCAGGAAAGGGAACTGCCTGGACAACTCTATAATGGAAAATTTCTTTGGACTATTGAAATCAGAGCTATTATACCTGCAGAAGTTTGAGTCAATAGAAGAATTCTGGATGGAATTAGAAAAATATATAGATTATTATAATAACAAACGAATTAAGGCAAAACTAAAAGGACTGAGTCCTGTACAGTACAGGATTCAATCCTCATTAGTTGCGTAACTATCAATTTTTGTCTAACTTTTTGGGGTCAGATCAATACCGCTGCGGCAGTCTCATTCTTCCTGTATATCGTTTGCTCGTTTTATGCCAGCAGCTCCTTCAGCAGCTTGTTCACCGCTCCCGGATTTGCCTTGCCCTTCATCGCCTTCATCGTCTGGCCGACGAGGAATCCGAGCGCCTTGTCCTTGCCGCCCTTGTAGTCCGCGACGGACTGCGGGTTGGCCGCGATCACTTCCTCCACGACGCGCTTCAGCTCGCCCTCATCGTTGACCGTCTTCAGGCCGTGCTCCTCTACGTACTTCTCCGGGTCGGCGTTGTCGTAGAAGATCCGCTCGAAGACTTCCTTCGCCACGGTCTGGTTGATCGTCCCCGCCTCGACGAGCTCGATCAGCTTCGCGAGGTGCGCCGGTGAGAAGCCGAGCTCATCCGGCTCCATGTTCTCCTCCTTGAGAAGGCGCAGCGTCTCACCCATCAGCCAGTTTGACACTTTCTTTGGCTTGCCGCACAGAGCGGTCGTCTCCTCGAAAATGTCCGCCATGCGCTTCGACTCGGTGAGGATCCCGGCGTCGTAATCCGGGATGTCGAACTCCCTCTTGTAACGCGCCAGCTTCTCGGTGCGCAGCTCCGGCTGACGGTCCTTCACGGCCTGCAGCCACTCGTCGCTGATCACCACCGGCACGAGATCCGGGTCTGGGAAATAGCGGTAATCGTGCGCGTCTTCCTTGGAGCGCATCGGGTAGGAATACTCTTTGTTGTCGTCCCAGCGGCGCGTCTCCTGGATGACTGGCTTGCCCTCCTCGAGCAGCTCGATCTGCCGGGCCCGCTCGCCGTCGATCGCGCGGGCAATCGCCTTGAACGAGTTGAGATTCTTCATCTCGGTGCGAGTGCCGAATTTCTCTGATCCGACCTCGCGGACCGACAGGTTCACATCCGCGCGCATCGAGCCCTCCTGCAGCTTGCAGTCCGATGCCCCGAGATACTGGACGATCAGGCGCAGCTTGTCGAGGTACGCGATGACCTCGTCAGCATTTCGCATGTCCGGCTCGGACACAATCTCAATCAATGGGACGCCGCTGCGGTTGTAATCCACGAGCGAACAGTCCTCCCACTCGTCGTGAATAAGCTTGCCGGCATCCTCCTCCATGTGGATCTCGTGGATGCCGATCACCTTTTTCCCGGCTGCTGTCTCGATCTCAATGCCGCCGTCGTGGCAGATCGGCAGGTAGAGCTGCGAAATCTGGTAGTTCTGCGGATTGTCCGGGTAGAAATAATTCTTGCGGTCAAATTTGCAGTACTGGTGAATCTGACAGTTCGTCGCGAGGCCGACCGCCATCGCGTACTCCACCACCTGCTTATTTAATACCGGCAGCGAGCCCGGCATTCCGGTGCAGACCGGGCAGGTGTGGGTGTTCGGCGCGCCGCCGAACGCGGTGGAGCAGCCGCAGAAAATCTTCGTCTTCGTCGCGAGCTCTACGTGAACCTCCAGTCCGATGACTGTCTCGTATTGTTTCGCCATCTCAGCCCACCTCCTTCGCCGCGGAAGCAGCCTTCTGCACGCCACCGCATATCTTTCTCATCTCGCCGGATACTGCCTCGTGTATCTCATATGCATTGTTCAATCCGCATGCTTTCGCGCCGTCATATTTCTTCTCGCACGCCGCAAGCTCCGGCGCAACCCAGCGCCCTCTCGCCTGCTCGTACGCGTACGCCGCGCGGATAATATTCTTCTCTTTGAAGCAATCCCCGATCAGCTGCACGCCGATCGGCAGCCCCTTGCCATCCGTGCAGACCGGCACGGAGATGCCCGGCAGACCGGCCAGATTGACCGAGATCGTGTAGATGTCACCCAGGTACATTTTCAGCGGATCGCTCAAGGATTCGCCGAGCCTCGGCGCGGTCGTCGGCGACGCAGGCGCCAGAATCACGTCGTATTTCTCAAACGCGCGGTCGAAGGACTGTTTGATCAGCGCCTTCGTGCGCAGCGCTTTCAGGTAATAGGCATCGTAATATCCGGAGCTCAGGACGAACGAACCGAGCATAATTCTGCGCTTCACTTCCTCACCAAAGCCCTCGGAACGGCTCTTCTTGTACATACTGTGCAGGCCGTCGTAGTCCTTTGCACGGTAGCCGTACTTCACGCCGTCGAAACGCGCAAGGTTCGAGCTTGCCTCCGCCGACGCGATCACATAGTATGCCGGGATCGCGTACTCCACAAGGCTTAAGTCAAACTCCTCGACCACAGCACCCTTCTCGCGCAGTACGTCCGCCGCCTTCATGACCGCGGCGCGCACCTCGTCGTCGAGTCCCTCGCCCAGATAATCGGACGGAATCCCGACGCGCAGGCCCTTCACATCATCGACCAGCGCGGAGGTGAAATCCAACTCCCTCCGGTCAATCGATGTGCTGTCCTTTTTGTCATATGAAGCGATCATTTCGAGAATCGCGGCACAGTCCGACACGTCCTTCGCGATCGGCCCGATCTGGTCAAGCGACGAACCGTACGCGACCAACCCGTAGCGGGAGACCGTCCCGTACGTCGGCTTCAGACCCGTCACGCCGCAGAACGACGCCGGCTGACGGATCGAGCCACCCGTGTCAGAACCAAGCGCATAAGGCGCCTCGCACGCAGCCACCGCCGCGCAGGAGCCACCCGAAGACCCTCCGGGCACATGATCCGGATTCCACGGATTCCTCGTCGGCCCGAATGCGGAAGTCTCTGTCGTGCTTCCCATCGCGAACTCATCCATGTTCGTCTTTCCGAGGATCACCGCCCCAGCCCTGTTCATATTCAAAACGGCTTCCGCTGAGTAGGTCGGCACAAAATTGTACAGGATCTTCGAGCTGCACGTCGTTTTCAGGCCTTCCGTGCAGATGTTGTCCTTCACAGCTACCGGCACACCCGCGAGCGCCCCAGAGTACTGTCCGGACGCAATCCCTTTCTGGACCTCATCTGCCCGCGCGAGCGCGCCTTCCGCATCCACGGTCACAAACCCGTTGATTCCTCCATCCGTCTGCGCGATCCGATCAAGCGACGCCTGCACCGCCTCGCGGACCGAGACCTCTTTTTCCTTTATTTTCCTGCCCATCTCAAGGGCAGTTAAATCTGTCAACTGCATATCGTTTCCTTTCCTGCCGCCATACCGCCAGATCAATTCTCTTATTTTCTGAGTCTTGTCCGTCATATTCTTCTGCATTGCACTTCAAGCGGCACATTGTCATTCATCGGACAACCCAACGGCTGTCCAGCTTTGACCTGTCCCGATTGGGAAGCTCGGTCACTCTACCGTCTTCGGCACCTTGAAGGCCCCATCCTTCTCCGCCGGAGCGTTCTCCAGAATCTTCTCCCGCTCATCGCCGTTCGTCACCACGTCCTCGCGGAACACGTTGTTGACCGGAAACACATGCGAGAGCGGCTCGACGCCCGACGTGTCCAGCTCGTTCAATTTGTCGACGTAATCAAGCATTCGCCCGATATCGCGTTTCGCCTGCTCCTTCTCCTCGTCGGAGAGCTCCAGCTTCGCCAAAATTCCGACATATTCGATCGTCTCATCACTGATGATATTCGCCATACTTTTTCCAGAGATCACCACAGCATGTTTTCAAAACAAGTTCCGGGATCTCTTCTCCTTCCTTTTACCATTTTTCACCACAAAACGCGGCAATTTTTCTCCTCGCAGCCTTCAACGTGCAAGCGCCATCCGGCATATTCATGTACGCCACAGATTAACACACGGTCAGAAGCTCGGAATAAGATGCGCCCCAGCCTCATCGCTCTTGTACAGAATCTTAAGCTCATCTCCGTCCTCGAACGGAATGCGCCAGTAGACCGGCTGTTCGGAGCTCACCTCCGCCGTATAATTTTTGCCTTCTCCTTTCACGCTGAGACTGACGGCATTGTAGGAGTACTCTTCGTCCGCATTGTCCAGGATCAGATTGTAGGTGCCGGCCGGGAAATCCCGTCCCGCCACCATGCTTTCCTCAAGCTGCACTTCTTCCAACCCCTGCTGCGGCTCGCGATCCTTGCGGACAGCGCCCGGTTTGGTGAGCCCTCTAAGCTCCACGCCGCCGATGTCAAGACCCGTCTCTATCACAACCTCCGTCCCTTCTTCCAGCGCAATGATATCGGAATACTCGTAATACGGGCAGTCCTCGTCCCAGAAATCCTTGTAGCTCTCCTGCCGTTCCGGCGCGTAGAGTGTCAGCTCCGTGCTAGCATAGGCTTCCGCGTCCGCTTCCCTCCAGTACACAAAGGCGCTCTCCTTGGCGCAACAAAGCTGGTATTCCCCGGCCGGGATCTCATAGCCCACCTCATAGATGCCCGGCTCAAGGGCAATGCCGTAATACCTTTCGTCGTCCTCGTCCCACGCGATTGGCTCCGGTCCATTGTCCGAGTTGCCACTTCCCCCTATGTTAAAGTTGAAAATAGTTCCGCCATTGCGCTTGTACTCGATCAGCTTCTGCGCCACGATCGGGAACACGACAAACAGAAGAATGATAATCAGGAACAGGAGCTTTATGAGTCTCCCTGCCCCGCTCTTTTTGCGGACCGTTCCAGTCTGGCTGCGCCGCTTCAGCTCTCTTCGGCGCGCCGCGGCAGATTTTCCGGCTGGCACAGCGCCGGATGTCGTACTTCGCGCCGTACCCTGCGGCACCCGGTCTGCTGCGGACGATGTCTGAGCTGTCGCAGATGCCGTCGATGCCCATGCGGCTGCTTTATCCGCTCCCGCAGATGTCCCTGCAAATGAACCCGCAGCCGTTGTCGTCCCTGCGGTCGCCCCTCTTCTCTGATAGTGCTCCAAACCAGCCGTTGCGGGCTGCTTCTTCCGCTTCCACGGCCAGTTGTCCCCGTAACCGTTGTCCTTGTTCAGATGATCCTCACAGTCTCCGCGGTGAAACATAGCCGCAGATTTCTCGTTGTGAGTGTTCAGATGATATTTCTTGTCGTTCTTTGTGTTGTCAAGCCCGCACTCCGTACATCTCCCGTTCACGAGCTTGCCACCGCACAGCGTACAACGTTCCATGTGATCCTCCTCCGACGCAGCGCTGCCGTCTGCTCTCAATGTCAGCTCAACCGTCGATCAACCGTTGTGGCTGCTGACTTACTGACGTTGATTCACCTTCAACCGGCAGCATATAGTTCTCCCACGCGGAATCCTTCACCCGAATTTTTTGAATCTGTTCTTCCCCGGATGCACCGGATGCATAGACATACCGAAAATTCGGCATGTGTCTGTCACGGCTCCAGCCTCGACAGGTCGCGCGGGAACAATGTGGTTTCTCTTACATTATCCTCCCCAACCAGCTTCATTGTCAAGCGTTCCAGACCAATTCCCAGTCCTCCGTGCTTCGGCATCCCATATTTGAACGTGTCGAGGTACTGATCCATGCCCTCCTCCGACATGCCGCGCGCCGCGATCTTGTCGCGCAGCATCTGATAATCGTGGATACGCTGGCCTCCCGTCGTGATCTCCAGCCCACCGTAGAGCAAGTCGAAGCTGAGCGTGAACGTCGGGTCCTCCGGATCGTCCATCGCGTAGAACGGGCGCTTTTTCGACGGATAATGCGTCACGAACACGAAGTCCGCGCCGTATTCTTCCTTGAAATATTTGCCGATCAGCGATTCCTCCTCCGGCTCCAGATCGTACGGGTTGCGGATCGGGCGGTCGTACTTCTCGGAGACGAGCTGCTTCGCGCGGTCGAAGCGCACCATCGGGATCTGCTCCACGTTCGGCAGCGTGACGTTCAGAATGCGCAGCTCGTCGGCGTACTTCTCCTCCAGCAGCTTCATCGTATACTGCAGAAATCCGGTCTCCATCTCCATGATGTCGACAAAGCTGTCGATGTAGCCCATCTCGAAGTCCAGGCTCGTGTATTCGTTCAGATGGCGCTTCGTGTTGTGCTTCTCGGCGCGGAACACCGGCGCCGTCTCGAAGACGCGGTCGAACACGCCGACCATCATCTGCTTGTAGAACTGCGGGCTCTGCGCCAACACCGCCGGGCGATGGAAGTAGTCCAGCTTGAAAATGTTGGAGCCGCCCTCAGCGCCCTTCGCGCCGATCTTTGGCGTGTGAATCTCGGTAAACTGCTGGCTGTAGAGGAAATCGCGGAAACCCCGCACAATGCCCTCCTGTAGGCGGAACTTCGCGCGCTCGCGCACGTTGCGCAGTTCGATGCTGCGGTTGTTCAGCTTCGCCTCGAGAGAGGTCTTCAGCTTCCACTTGCCGATCGGCAGCGGCAGCGTATCGTAGGGCGTCGTGAGGATCTCCCCCTCCGTCACGCGCAGCTCGACGCCGTGCGGCGCTCTCTCGTCCGCGGACAATGTGCCGGTCAGCTCTACCGTCTGCGCCTCGCGGATCTTCTCCGCGGCGAGGCTTGATGTGCCCTCCTCGAACACGCACTGCAGCAGCCCGCCGCGCTTGCGCAGCACAACAAACACCACATCGCCCATGTCGCGCACCGTGTGTACGGCTCCATTCACTTTCACCGTGCTGCCGATGCGCTCCGGCTTCAGCAGTTCGTCCAGCTCTAATGCTTCCTTTTCTGTCACTCCTGATAAAAATTCCATAATGTTCTCCTCTCCGTTCCGGGACGCTCCATGTGCAATCGCATACTTTGCCTGCTGCCTCCTAGCCTCTTTGTTGAATGCATTCTCGTTCGCCTGGCTCGTTTTACGCGCACATAAAAAGCCCCGGAACATCCTATGATATTCCGGGACGGATATGATTCCATATTAATATATCCGCGGTACCACCCGCTTTGCAGACGCCTTTGTCTGCCACTCTTGTGCACTTAACGCGTGCGACGTACTGCCCTACTGAACGGCACATCCTCTCCCGCGTCAGACCCGAAAGCCTTTCCGCGACCCGCCCGCTATAATTGCCCGGCCGGTGTCTTATGCCTCTCGTCGTTCGAACAGTCGGCTCCGGAGTGTTCCCTATTGTCCCCTTCCCTCAATCAGCGCTCTCAGTCGGTGACGCCGAATTCCTGTCGAGCTCCCGGGACAGAGTCTCCTTCATCGCTTTTCTGTGATGAAGCAATCCTACCACAAAATTTTTTTGATGGCAAGGGGTTTTCAAATTTTTTTACTTCGCTTATGCCTGTCAAAAATTTCAGGAAGCCGGTTTGTCATCCGCCGTCACTTCCTTCCTGTTCTTTGCAATACTTAAAAGCGATTCGATCAGATCCGGGTCCGGAAGAGCGCCGAGCGCTCCCTTTCTGTATTTTTCCATGATATCCGTCGTATCCCGTACGCCTTTCTGGGCCGTGAAATCTGCAAGCGAATACACGTAAACTCCGTCCTTATCCTTATGGACAAACCAAATCTGCTCCTTGCGGAACATTCGTTTGCAGTCCATCAGATTAATGTCATGAACCGTAAAGATCATCTGCGCGTTGATGTTGAGCTCATTGTTAAACATCGCAACGACTGCTCTTGTCAGCTTAAAGTGAATACTGCTGTCAAGCTCATCTACTACCAGAATTCTTCCCTTTTCCAGCCCTTCGATCACATAGCTTGCCAGCGCCGCGATCTTCTTCGTACCGGTCGAGTCAAATATAAGACTCGACACACGGCGGCCCTTATACGTAGATACCAATCGCATCTGATCCATAAGAGCCTCCGGAAGATCCAGAGCCTTTTCCTCCGGTTTTGTCTCTTTATCCCAAATCTTTACTTTTACTTTGTCTAGATCGACATACTCGTAATTATCCAGATAAAGATCCGCATTTTTGATAAAATCGACAACTCTCTCCTGCAGCTGATCCTTTCGCTTCATCAGATCGATCGTGTGCTGGATAGGAATGTTGTTCATATTGATAACATCTATTTTCCCGGCAAATCCTGTGAGGATATCCCGCATTTCATCCAGACACTTAAATTTGCCCTCGCCAATTAGATAATACAGAAGATTGTTCCCGGAAACCACCGGCATCATCGTCTGAAGTGTCTCATCCACACAAAAATATTCTCCGTTGATGGTGTCCTTCTTCAGCCAGCAGCTTTCCTTCTCGTTCCCGTACTGATCTCTGCAGATTTCTGAAAAAGATTCATAAACATAGCTTCTGCTCCCGGTGTCATATTTGAAATCGTAGGAGAATTCCCTGCCGGATTCCACAAAAGTCAAACCAAGCTCACTGATCATGGAATCCGAAAAAAAATTGGACAACAACCCATATTCTTCATCCAGCAAAGCGCATTTGATCGCCCGAATGCACTTCACCAGACAAGTCTTCCCCGTATTATTCGGCCCGTAAACACCCGCCGTCTTCAATACATTAAAATGGCCTTCCCTGTGAACATTCGAGGCAAACTTCTTATTTCTCATATCAGCCTTCATTGAAAAATGAATTTGATCTTCAAACGCGAAACAATTTTTCGCCCTGATCTCAACAAGCATATCATCATCCTCCGTATGTCCTCTGCATTCTATGCCGCGCTGATCTCGATAAATTAGCACGATTCATCTTCTTTTTACATATTATACTATATTTAATTTTTTATGCAACTATTTTTCACAAAAAATATTTTTTGACAGTTGCAAATCCGCCCGTATTTTGCTATAACGGAGAGGAATTATGAATTGTCACGGAGGAATTCAAGATGAACCATCTAATCATTCCGGAGGGGTACACGTCCGCGCTCTCGCTGTACGACACGCAGATCGCGATCAAGACCGTCAAGGACTTTTTCCAGCAGACGCTTGCATCCCAGCTCAACCTGCTGCGCGTGTCCTCCCCGCTTTTCGTCGACCCGGCATCGGGCCTGAACGACAATTTAAACGGCGTCGAGCGCCCGGTCAAATTCGGCATCAAGGAGCAGAATGAGGCCGAGGCCGAGATCGTCCACTCGCTCGCGAAATGGAAGCGCTACGCGCTGAAGGAATACGGCTTCGCGCACGGCGAAGGGCTCTACACGGATATGAACGCGATCCGTCGCGACGAGGACACCGACAACATCCACTCGATCTACGTGGACCAGTGGGACTGGGAGAAGGTCATCCGCCGCAGCGAGCGCAATCTTGACACGCTGAAAAAAGTCGTGACATCCGTCTACAAGGCCCTGAAAAAGACCGAGGTCTACATGTCAATCCAGTATGACTATATCGGTGAAGTGCTGCCACGCGAGATTTTCTTCATCACCTCACAGGAATTGGAGGATCAGTATCCTGAGCTGACGCCGCGTGAGCGTGAATATGAGATCGTCAAAGAAAAGGGAGCCGTCTGCATCATGCAGATCGGTGGCCTGCTTGCCTCAGGCGTAAAGCATGACGGCCGCGCACCGGACTACGATGACTGGGATCTGAACGCAGATATCCTCGTGTACTACCCGGTGCTCGACATCGCGCTGGAGCTCTCGTCCATGGGCATCCGCGTAGACGCGGAATCGCTGGCACGCCAGCTGAAGCTCGCAGGCTGTGAAGAGCGCGCCGAGCTGCCGTTCCAGAAGGCTATCCTGAACGGCGAGCTGCCATACACGATCGGCGGCGGCATCGGCCAGTCCCGCATCTGTATGTTCTACCTGCGCAAAGCGCACATCGGCGAAGTGCAGTGCTCACTGTGGCCGCAGGATGTCGTAAAGGAAGCCGCAAAGGGCGGAATCAAGCTGCTGTAAGACGCAGATGAATTTCCGAAAAATACAGGTATCCCAAATGCCAAAATTCGACACACAAAATCTGCCGCAGGATAGCCCGTTCATCCGGGCCGCCCTGCGGCAATTTTTTCATGTCTCATGTACATCGAATATGCTTCGTGAGCTATACGCGAGCTCTCCCGCACTTTTTCACAAACGCACTGCTGTCAGCAGCATCGTTATCGGTTCAGCTTCGAGCCCTGCGCCTCTTCTCTGCAGATGCACTACTGTCAACGGCATCGTTATCGATTCAGCTTCGAACCCTGCGTCTCTTCTCTGCAAACGCATTACTGTCAGCAGCATCGTTATCGATTCAACTACGAGCCCTGCGCTTCTTCTCTGCAAACAGCATCAACATCCCGGAAATTGCAAGCAGCAACATCATCCACTCAATCGGTGTCTCATCGCCGGTCTTCACCGCTTCTGCTGTCTTCGGCACCGCGGCCGCGGTTTCCTGCTCTGTCTGTTTCTCGGTCTGCTTCTCCGCCTGTGCTTTCGTCTCGGTCTCTGCTTCAGACTCCGTTTCCGAATCAGGCTCAGTCTCTGGCTCCGTCTCACCCTGCGGAAGTCCCAGATCCTGATAATACTGTTCATCCGGAAGTTCAAAGAACTGATTCTCGAACGAGAATTCCGCCAAACGGTCTCCCTTTGAAATCGTCACCTTCTGTGCCTCTTCCGTATAGCTAGCCGTATAGGCTCCGTTACCATACTTGCCGCCCGCAACCACCTTTCCATCTGCATTCACTTCAGATACATAGTACGTCCCGGGCTTCAACCCCTTGTATGTCACACTCGCCACAGCCGTATTTAGGTCAAAGTCAAGCTTTTGGGTATCTCCCACCTGCTTTGTCATCGCCGCATCTGAGAACAGAGCCACATAGAAGTGTGCACCGTCAAGTCCGAGTAGATGTCTGTTTCCGGCATTCACAATACTTTTTGTGACTGTAAGCTTCGCCAGAGTATTCTTCGACGGCTCCGTCTGTGGTTCGGTCGAAGGCTCAGTTGATGCTTCAGTCTCAGACGATTTTACTTCAGATTCCGGTTCAGTCGAAGGCTCGGGTGAAGGTTCGGGTGTCGATTCAGTTTGCTGTGGTTTTGCCTGCTGCGGGTCGGCATCCTTATTATTTACAAACTTCGCCTCTGCAGTCTCGCTTTCCTTAATAGTTCCGTTTTCTCCGCTCTTTTGTACTGTATAACCCTCATTTCCGCTTTCTGTGACAGAATAGGTTATCCCAGCGGGCAATTCCGTCGCCTCCATTTTACCGCCATGCTTCAATTTGAATTGGGATACGCCATTTGAAAATGTCATATTTCCATATACTCCATTGATTGCCGCATCGACTGTAACTGTAAAATCAAATTCTTTTTCAGTATCTCCGCCCGTTCCTGTAACAGTCTTTGTAACTATCAGACCGCCTGATGCCACCGGCGTCTTCACATCCGGTGTTTTAGCAGTACGCACCTCACTTTGCACCGCCACATTGCCCACATGAAGCACGGCGCTGTTTGCAATACTGGTTCTTGCTTTCGCATTTACTTTCACTGTGAGCGTCACTGTACCGGACGTTCCGGCCTCCCTGCTTCCAAGCGCCCACGTCACTGTACGGGTCGCAGCGTCATAACTGCATTCACTGCTCTTTTCCGGCACCAGATCCACTCCCTCTGCCAGCACATCCGTAACAGTCACATCTGCTGCCGTTTCTCCCGGATTCATCCAGCTGATTGAATAAACGATCTCGTCTCCGATTTTTACTGATTCCCCTACTGCCGGACTCATAACGCTCTTCTTAGGCGCAAAGTTTGTAAACACTGCTTTCTGAGTCTCTTTGCCGTTGCGGACTTTATAAACCGCTGTTGCCTTATAATATCCGGTAGAACTGTCAGGTTCTACTATCACTGTTACGTCATATATCGTCGGATCATACAGGATTCCTGCATCCGTTCCGAGCTTTTCTGTAATCGTGTAGTGATACACCGCCTCCTTGTTATAGATAATCTCATCAAACCGGAAATTCCCCTCTACATCATTCGTCACCTTATTGCTTCCGGATTCCGGCATCGGTGCATCTTTCTCTCCGGTCAGTACAAAAGTAAACTGCCCTTCTTTAAGCTCGCCTCCCTCATAGTGTTTTGTACCCTCAAGAGAAATCGCGGAGGCGGGTTTCCGATTGGTATACTCAGCTACAATCGTGTCATTCTTCGGTATTGTACCTTTTTCATTTTTGGCTACCGTGCCGTACCCGTCCTGATTTGCTTCCGCCTCTGACACTGTGTATAACATGCCTGCCGGAAGTCCGGTGATCGTACAGCTCTCACCACTCTTTAACATGATGTTCTCTACTCTTCCATCTACAAATGTAACCTCTCCGTATGTCCCATTGACCGATGGATCTACAACAACTGAGAAATGGAATTCTCTGTCCGTTTCCCCCTGGTTTCCGGATACGATTTTTCTTATGATTAGATTTCCTGTCGCCACCGGGGTTTCCACTTCTGATGTCTTCGCAGTATGCGTCTGTGCCGGGTCGTTCTCTACCTGTAAAGACGCACGGTTTGTCACGCTGGTCCTCGCTTTCGCATTCACCTTCACTGTCAGCGTCACTGTCCCGGTCTCTCCGGCCGCCTGGTTTTCAAACGTCCAGGTCACTGTACGGGTCGCAGCGTCATAACTGCATCCGCCGCTCTTTTCCGGCACCAGGTCCACGCCTTCTGCCAGGACGTCCGTGACCGTCACATCCGCTGCCACCTCCTCCGGGTTCATCCAATCAATCGAATATGTGATCTCATCCCCGATTTTCACTGATTCCCCGGCTGCAGGGCTCGTCACTCTCTTCTGCGGTATGAAGTTTGTGAATACTGCCTTTCCCGGCTCTGCATCCTCACCTCCATGTACCTTGTAGACCGGAACTGCTGCCAGTCTACCAGTAGTCTCATCGGGAGATACTGTCACTGTGACATCATATACTGTCGCGTCATACAGGACGGACTCATCCGTTCCCTCCTGCTCCGTGATCGTGTACTCATACGTACCGGCTTGCGTATACGTAATTCCTCCAAACTGGAAATCACCCGCGCCTTCTTTTGTAACCACAGCTTTTCCGGCAGAAGCACCTTCCGGCATGGGCTCGGTGCCTTTCTTGCCCGCCAGCTCAAAAGTGAAGCTTCCGGATTTCAGAGCGCCTGCAAATACCTTGCTGCCGGAAAGAACCGCCTGGGCCGCTGTCGGCTGATACTGGTTCGTAAACGACGCCTCTGTTGCAGCTTTACCATCTACCGCCACAACCGCAGTGAGCGTGCCGGAGCCGTCTACACCCGCGCTTACCGTTACCGTGACTGTGTGAGAGGAAACCTTGTCATTGACAATGCCCGGAACAGAGCTTGCGTCCTCCTCCAACGTATAGGTATAGGTACCTGTCTTTGTAAATAAAAGGTCTGTAAAGAAATTGTCACTGGCCGTGCTCCAGATTGTACCGGTAACACTTATATTCTTCGTGATCTTTCCATCGCTCAAAGCAGCAACCGGGTCTCCCTCCGGATTGCCTGTATTTGGCGTTAAAGTAAAGGAAAATTCATAGTTTTTTTTCAGATCGAATCCATTCGTATTCAGAGTTTTGGAAACCGTCAATTCTGGCGTAATCGCATCACGACTGTTTGTGAACGTAACTATAGACGGATACTCCTTATCAGGGGATACAGTGCCCTCCTCGTTCGCAGATGTGGTCTTATAGCCATCCTGATTCGCTTCAGCTTCTGCCACAGCATAATGACTCTCACCTGGCAAACCGATGATCGTGACGGATTCCCCGCCTTTCAGCTCTATTGTCCCTCCGCTGAAAATGGTTCCTTCTCTTGATCCGTAATAATTATAAGAAGTTCCACCAGCTGCACCGTCCAGAGTGACTGTAAACGTAAACTCCTTATCCGTTTCACCGGAACTGCCGGTCACAACCTTACTGATCGTCAGCGTATTGTCCGCCGGAGTGATGGTCAATTCCCCCGGCAACAGGATGACATAGTAATTCCCTGTCACATCATGATCACCCTGCAGTATTTTGCCCTCCCCGGATAGTTGCCGACATTCTTTTTCTCCCAGCGTTATTGGTTGGTTCTGCAAATTGGTGTCGTTAATCTCCGCCGTATATATCGCCGTCCGGTTGGCAAAGCCCTTCTCCCCCTCCGTATCATAATCTGTTTTCGAGCCATCTTTAGGATAGTAAATCACATCCAGCACATTTGATGCAAAAGCATCTCCACTCACAAGACCGTATTTTCCTTCCGGAGCATCGGATGTTTCCACAAATGAGTATTCCAATCCACCAGTACCAGTGCCAGCCTCGCCTGCAACGGTATATGTCTTCCCGTCAAATTGGTATTCCTTTGAACCAACCTGAATAGTAATCGGGCGCGGATAAATCGTAATGTAACGAACGATTTTCAGCTCTTTATCAACTGTATTTCCGTCCGACATTGTTACCTTTGCATTTGCCTTAATTGTTACAGGATATACTCCTACATTCACTTGTGAAGGATGCGTTTCACTATCGTCCTTATCATATGTTGTCCATGTGGCTTTATCATCTTTATCCGCATCTTTGCCCCAGGCCCATTGAATTTGACCCAACTCGATTAATTGTTGTTCTTCTATTTGCCAATAGATCTTATCTGCCAATGTTCCTTTGGTGAAATTGAATTCCAGATCATTCAGTGCCAACGCATTTCCATCATATATCTGTTCTTTACTGCTTCCATTTAAGAACATCCAGACGGCATCTAAAGTATAAAGGTCATCACCGTCGTAACAAAATGAACATTCCTCACCTGGTTTACGCATAGCGCCCGGCAGTTCATTCCCCTCTCCTAATTTTCTAATTTTATCGTACCATCCGATAAAAGTATACTGATCCGACGTTGGCTCTGCATTTGGAACGATAAATGTCTCGCCTTTCCTGTATAAATGCGTGGTTATCGATTTAATCCATGGTTTTTCTGATTCCGAATCATATTCCTCGCTTCCGAGCTGAGGCATGTAGCCAAGCGGAAACCCTGCATCCGAAAGTTCCTTCTCTACAGCGCTCCCATCTACAGTCTCTACCTTCCCCAATACATAATTATAGCGGACACGACCGACCGGCTTAATCTCCAATGTTCCGGGAAGTTCTTTTACTTCATAATTTTTTGAAACGTTTTCTCCAGTGCCTCCATTATCCTTGATTACTATACTTGTTACTTGCATCGTATTTGGTGCTGCCCACTCTGTCCCGCTCGAGGATACCTGACCTGTCGCTTTGTAATTCCTACCAGATATCACATGTCCATCCAGAAGAGTATTCATAGCAGTACCTATGGTGTGTATTTTATCCTCGGAATTAGCTTCTTCACCTGCTTTTATCTGCTTAAACGAACGATACTCCACCATTTTAGACTTTCCTTTAGGATCTGATTTTCCAACTGTATCCGAATGATTAATCTCCCCTGATCTTTTGTCTATTTCGATAGATTCCTTTCCGCTATTGCCAAATGTAAGCGTATCTTCATCCAAATACAAATCTGGCCATTCCACTGTATAATTTCCAAAATAGCTCCCTATTTTAGGATTTCCGGACAAAATACACTCTCCACTTTTGACGTTACCTTTGCTATCCTTCTCCGTACTATTATGATTGTTGACATAATAGTATACTGAGATATTCGGCGTAACCACATACAGCGGTCTGCGTGTGATTGTCATCTTTTTCGTATATGTCTTTGATTCTCCTTCTACAATTGCAGTGACAGAATATGTATATTCTCCAGCACCTTTATATTTATTCCCGGACAATTTCCATACTCCATCAGTTATCGAAATACGATCCGAATTAGAGCTGCTTTTTGTGCTGCTTGTAGCATCGTCACCACTATATATCCAATAATCAACCTTCATTTCAGTTATTTCAGTTGCGTTCTTCAAATCCTCTCCTACCACCTGAACCAATGTGAGATAATGATTCTCTCCATCATAAACGACTGTAAAGCCGTCTTCCGTTTCTTTCAGTGTAGAATCCTCTGTCTCCTCGTCTATCGACAAATCAACCGCCATAATCCCGGCATCCGAATCCCTGCTCTTCACATACGCCACCGCGTACACGCTGAAATGGTCAGTCTCAAAGCGCAGGATGCCGTCGGTTAATTCTTCTCTCGCGAGGGACTTCACCTGCTCCGGCTCTCCTGTCTCCGGCACATGGTACACACGGATCTGCTCCGCGTCTTCGGGCACAGTGAGACCCTCCAGCTCCACAGTGACCTTTCCGCCGAGCTGGTGCAGCTCTGCCCCGTTCTCGTCCAGAAGCGTAATGTCAAACGCCTCCACGCCAAACAAAGACTGTCCTTCCTCGTGCAATCTCTCCGCGATCGTCTGAGCCGCGTCGTCCACGTCGGACGTCGCCACGGCTTCGGCGGTCATGGTGCTGCTTTCCGGCAGAACACCCTCGCCCCGGACTTTCACCTGAACGGAAGTATTTTCTACCCGAACTGTATATACACCCGTCTCCGCCGAATCATCTGCTTCATTTGCATTCGCAGTCTCGGTCTGCTCCTGCGCAGTGGTCTCTGTCGGCATGGTCTCAGTTTCGGTTCTGGTCGTGTCAGTCTCCGCATTTTTTTCGGTCTCCGTAGTATTTCCGATCTCGGTATCACTTCCGGTTCCAGTATCATTTCCGGTCTCGGTTGTATTCGTCTCGGCAATGTTACCGGATTCTGTACCCTCACTTAGCTCGTTATCATTCGCTTCGTTATCTGTCTCGCTGTCCGGCAAAGTAAGCCCCGGCGTCTCCTGCGTCTGGGGTGCGTCTGTCTTTGACGCATCCGTCTGCGGTGCACTTGTCTCAGATGCGTCTGTCTCTGTTGCCTCTGTCTTAGGCGTATCCATCCCAGACGTTGCGGTTTCAGACGTCTCTGTCTCCGATGCCTTCGTTTCCGATGCTGCGGTCTCATCTATATCTGCTTTCGGTGTATCTGTCTGCAGCGCGTCTGTCTCCGATGCCGCCGTCTGCAATGCATCTGCCTCGGGGGCTGATGTCTCCGAAGACTGTGTCTCAGACATCTTCGCTTCCTTTTGAACATCTGCACTCTCCCCGTCCTGCGCTCCCGTATCTGACTGTCCCGACGCCGCATTCACACTCTGCAACTCTGTGCTCTGCTCCTGAAGCGCATCCGAAACAGGCGCCGCGCCGTCCGTCGCCAGCACGCTCGCTGAATTCTGCAGCAGCATCGCGATGGTAAGCGCGACCGCCAGCATTCTCTTTGCCCTTGATTCCTTCTTCATACTTCCACCCGCCTTACTGTTTGATTTCTTGTGTTCACTGTCTTTTCTGTCAAGAACACGATTCATAATGTCACCCTCCCGCATCCTTGTATAAAATGTCCAATTTCGTATCGACACATCAACAGGAACAGGAAATTTTCCCATGTTTTTGTAAATTATATATATTATAACAATTTCGTGAGAGCTTTTCAATGCTCAAAAAGCCCCTTTCACGAAATAATTTGCATTCATACCTGACATAAATTGTACATATTCACCCGACAAATGCACCTACTCTGTTTGTTTTTCATCAAATCAGTCCAAAAAAATGAACTGCCGCACAATATCGCTTGTTGCAGCAGCCCATCTGATTCCGTTTAATCTCCCAATTATACATTTCTCTCGATTATGTGTTTCTCTCAATCCCGAATTCCTCATACATCTTCTGGCGGAAGTCCCGATCTTTTATCGCCCGGAGAAAGTCCGGAAGCCGACTGGCGGCGATCAGCCTTTCGGCCAATTGACCCATTCTGTTTTCTCCATATTCTTCGCCTATATCCAGGACTACTTTTTCCCATACTTCATGCGGCACCATCTTCTTTTCCTCCATCTTCTCATCGTTTGCGCGCATTATGACATCCATCACCGCCTGGTAGGGCGTTTTGTCTCGGTTTTTTCCGTACTTTTCTTCAATCGTTCGAATCTCCTCTTCCGACCGCAGATCGTTGCGCAGGCTCCGCAGCCAGAAATTATTCCCTTTCGAAAGCTTTTTCGTCACGATCAGCTGCATCACGATCGGGTCACCCGTCAGGTCGTAGATCCCCGGTTCGCGCAGCCGCGTCGTTATCCCGCGCACATGCTTGATATGCGCCAGCATGCGCCTCGGATAATGATTACAGACAAACGTAATCGTCAGCTCCGCCGGATCAACCGCTTCTGCCGAATCGGTCTGCGACTGGTAGAAACAGGCGTAGCCGTATACCTTGTAAAAATCGTTGACACTCAAGTAATCGTCCGGCGCTTTGTACTCGAGAATGTTATATGTTCGGAAAATCTGTCCGATGTTCTTCTTTATCTTCTGTGCTTTGTCCTTCTTGATGATGAGCAGGTCGATCTGCATTGGCTTCTCGCCCAGCAAATGTTCCTCCTCGATTCGGATCTTGTCGGCTTCCTCCTCCAGTTCAATGCGCATCGCCGCGCAAAACGCGGGATGCCACTGTAACAGTCTTTTCGCCATACATTGTCCCTGTTATTATACTATTATCTCTCCCCTTAAATCAACGAAATGCTTGTTGCAGCAGCCCATCTGATTCCGTTTAATTTCTCAATTATACATTTTCTCGATTATGTGTTTCTCTCAATCCCAAATTCCTCATACATCTTCTGACGGAAGTCCCCATCCTTAGCAGCTTTGCTGACATCAGAAATTCGTCCGTTAGCTATCAATTTCTCAGCCAATTGGCCCATTTTCTCTTCACCTATTTCCATAACTACTTTCTCCCATATTTCATGCGGCACCATCTTCTTTTCCTCCATCTTCTCATCGTTTGCGCGCATTATGACATCCATTACCGCCTGGTAGGGCGTTTTGTCTCGGTTTTTTCCGTACTTTTCTTCAATCGTTCGAATCTCCTCTTCCGACCGCAGATCGTTGCGCAGGCTCCGCAGCCAGAAATTATTCCCTTTCGAAAGCTTTTTCGTCACGATCAGCTGCATCACGATCGGGTCACCCGTCAGGTCGTAGATCCCCGGTTCGCGCAGCCGCGTCGTTATCCCGCGCACATGCTTGATATGCGCCAGCATGCGCCTCGGATAATGATTACAGACAAACGTAATCGTCAGCTCCGCCGGATCAACCGCTTCTGCCGAATCGGTCTGCGACTGGTAGAAACAGGCGTAGCCGTATACCTTGTAAAAATCGTTGACACTCAAGTAATCGTCCGGCGCTTTGTACTCGAGAATGTTATATGTTCGGAAAATCTGTCCGATGTTCTTCTTTATCTTCTGTGCTTTGTCCTTCTTGATGATGAGCAGGTCGATCTGCATTGGCTTCTCGCCCAGCAAATGTTCCTCCTCGATTCGGATCTTGTCGGCTTCCTCCTCCAGTTCAATGCGCATCGCCGCGCAAAACGCGGGATGCCACTGTAACAGTCTTTTCGCCATACATTGTCCCTGTTATTATACTATTACCTCTCCCCTCAAATCAACGAATTTCTTCTTTTGTATTTCTTCTCTTTATCTTGTATCTTCCGTTTCATTGAATTCATCATATATAATATGTTTCTAATTATATACTATATAAATTCACTTGTAAAGCGTTTTTGTTGCTTTGAGAACCTTTTTGCGGACTACTCATAAGTAGTCTTTTGAACAGTGTTCAGTGCAAAAAAGCCGACTCCCGGATTCCTCCGGTAAGTCAGCTTCTGCCCTACTCAAATTATCAGATATTTATATTTTCCGGCTGTCACCATGCTTCAGGGTGCATCCCCCCTGCATCCACTCGCTCACATCTTCTTGATCCGCTCCAGCGCGGCTACGGTGTTCTCGTAGGTGCCGAACGCAGTCAGACGGAAGTAGCCTTCGCCGCTCGGTCCAAAGCCGGATCCTGGCGTGCCGACGACATTCGCGTGCTCGAGCAGGTAATCAAAGAACTCCCAGGATGTCATCCCATCCGGCGTCTTCAGCCAGATGTACGGAGCGTTCACACCGCCGGAGACGGTGTAGCCCGCCTCGGCAAGCCCTTCCTTGATCGTCTTCGCGTTCTTCATGTAGTAGGCCACCTGCGCCGCGAGCTGCTCCTTGCCTTCCGGGGAATAAACTGCTTCGCCTGCCTTCTGGACAATGTACGGAGCGCCGTTGTACTTCGTTCCGTGGCGTCTCGCCCAGAGCGAGTGCAGCATGACATCGCCGCATTTCAGATCCTTCGGGATCACGGTGTAGCCGAGACGCGTACCCGTGAAGCCCGCGTTCTTCGAGAAGGATTTCAGCTCAATCGCGCAGGTCCGCGCGCCCGCGCACTCAAAGATCGTGTGCGGCACATCGTCCTCGGAAATGTACGCCTCGTAAGCCGCGTCGTAGATGATGACAGCGCCGACCCTGTTCGCGTAGTCAACCCACTCCTGCAACTGCGCCTTCGTGATCGTGGCGCCGGTCGGGTTGTTCGGGAAGCACAGATAGATCAGATCCGGCGTCTCCTTCGGAAGCTGCGGCGCGAAATTATTCTCCG
>CANQEB010000010.1 GCA_947594085.1 uncultured Lachnospiraceae bacterium
GGTCATCGCGGCGATCGAGGAGTGCAATGATCTTGCTCCGCTGCACAATCCGGCGAACCTGATCGGTATCCACGCTTGCGCGGAGCTGATGCCGGGTGTTCCGATGGTGGCGGTGTTTGACACGGCATTCCATCAGACGATGCCGGAGAAGGCATATCTGTATGGGCTTCCATATGAGTACTATGAGAAATACAAGGTGCGCCGCTACGGCTTCCACGGCACCAGCCACAGCTTCGTGTCAAAGCACATGGTCGATTTCCTTGGATTGGACAAGGACAACAGCAAGGTGATCGTTGCGCATCTGGGCAATGGCGCGTCTATCTCTGCGGTGGTGAATGGCAAGTGCGTGGACACCTCGATGGGGCTCACGCCGCTCGAGGGACTTGTGATGGGCACGCGCTCCGGCGACATGGATCCAGCGATCATGGAGTTTATCGCGAAGAAGGAAGGTCTTGACATTGCAGGCGTCATGAATGTCCTGAACAAGAAGTCCGGCGTGCTCGGCATCTCCGGCGGTCTTTCCAGCGATTTCCGTGATCTCGAGGAAGGCATGAATTCCGGCAACAAGCTGGCTGAGAATGCGATCGAAGTCTTCAGCTACCGCGTCGCGAAGTACATTGGCTCCTACGTAGCCGCTATGAACGGCGTGGATGCGATCGCGTTTACGGCAGGCATCGGTGAGAACGCTCCGATCGTGCGCAAGAAAGTGGTCAGCTATCTCGGCTATCTGGGGATTAAGCTGGACGAAGAGGCGAACAGCAAGCGTGGCGACGACTGCGTGATTTCTACTTCAGATTCGAAGGTGAAGGTTGCCGTGATCCCGACGAACGAGGAGTTGGCGATTTGCCGCGAGACGGTGGCACTTGTCTGACGGCGATTGTGATGGCAAATACTTTTGGGAGCTGCTGCGCATTCCAATGAAATGCTTGAGAGGGAGGAGCCTGATATATGCGTAAAAAATTAATTAGTCTGATCAGTCTTTGGATGGTATTGTTTTTGCTGGCAGGCCAGAGTGTCCTCGCAGCAGCTCCCAGAGTCGATGCAAGTATAACGGAAGAGAATATTTTTGCTCTGTTGGATGCGTATGACAAGGATGGGGCATATATCCTGAGAACGATGTCGCAGAAGGGCGACTCCATTCTATCCTGGTGGCAGGGATGTAACCTGATTGTCGATGGAGTTAACACCGGCGTGCATGAGGAGTTCCACGGGTACAGCTTCCTGAATCTGGCGCAGAATGTGGAGAATATCTATATTGGCAATCAAAAGCATATCGGCGTCCGCATGACCAAGGTATTCCCGACCAAGATTATGTCGACAACGATCCCCAGTAATCTTCGCACGCTGCGATGGTCGACTTATGTGGGCAATCCCATTCCGAATCTTGGATCGAATGATTTGGGGATATACGGGCTTTTCAATGAGTTCACGGCATACTATTGGGGTATGCATGCCCAGATGTCCTTGTATGATTACTATAAGAGCAATCATGCGTCTACGGATTATTGGCAGCAATTCATTTCGATGTGTGCAAACGATCGGCTGGCGTATGCGGAATTTAAGTATTACATGCTGCAGTATCTGGTGTATGCCAAGGAGCATTATCGCTCTGTCTACAATGAGATTATTGGAAATAAATCATTTGTAATGGCATATCAGGTGATCGAGAAGCAATTTGCCGCCTTAATCGCGAAGTTTGAAAAGCGCATGCAGGACATAAGGACTTTGCTGGAAAAGGATGGTTATTCTGTTGAAATTGACGAATACTATTATATAGGCGAATATGGAACAGGCATTTTCCAAAGAGATTATGATAACCTGATGAATCAGCTGAAGAAACCAGTATACGGGAATATTCTGGGGAATTCTGCTGCTTCCTCTGACAAGACATCGCTTGGCACGACTTCGATTACTTCTCTTTCCAAAGTCAAAAAAGGTGTAAAGCTCAAGTGGAAAAAGGCCTCCGGGGCGAAAGGCTACTATGTGTATCGCAAGAAAGCCGGAGAGAAGAAGTATAAAAAGGTCAAAACAATTTCCGGCACATCGTGGACAGACAAGTCGGTGAAGAAAGGAAAGAAATACAGTTATAAGATTATTCCTTATGCCAAAACGGGAACAACAATTACAAAGGGAAAATTTTCCGCAGCGAAATCTCTGCGGGTTTAAGACGGAAAGCTACGAGGAAAGGCTTTGGATCAGCTTCCGCTGATGATGGTGGAGAACAATATCTGTGTGCACGTATAACAGAGATTTTTTCGGATCAGGGCAAGGTATTTTATTGGATAAAAAATTTGTTGACAAAACAATATCTGGTAGGTATAATTGTTAGCGTGCGTTAGGAGGAGTATGTCTTGTTGGACCTGACAGAAGTGCTCTTGGACGAGGGAAAGGAAATTCAGCGGGAGATTGATCTTGAGTTGAATACCTTATCTTATCGATTTGGAAAGTTCAAGATTGCTGAGAAGACACCGCTTTCCATCACAGTGACGAATGCAGGTGACCGGAAGCTTATTCTGACGGGGAACATTCAGCTTGAGGTGATGATTCCTTGCGCGCGATGTCTGGAGCCAGTGGCTGTCAGACTGGTGGTTCAGTTTGATACGGAGACTGAATTGGATAACCGAGATTATATTGATGGATATAACCTGAATGTGGATCAGCTTGTCCATGACGAAGCGTTGCTGGTCTGGCCGGAGAGGACACTTTGCCGGGAAGACTGTCGAGGATTGTGCAGCGTTTGCGGACAAAATCTGAATGAAGGCTCCTGCAGTTGTGAGAGTACAGATTTGGATCCAAGAATGGCAAAAGTCCTTGATATTTTCAGCAAATTTAAGGAGGTGTGACCGGTGGGTGCGATTTGTCCGAAAAACAAATCTTCTAAGTCGAGACGTGACAAGAGAAGAGCAAACTGGAAAATGTCTGTTCCGACACTTGTGAAGTGCAGCAAATGTGGCGAGCTGATGCTTCCGCACAGAGTTTGCAAGTCCTGTGGAACATACAACAAAAAAGAGATTATTGCAATGGATAACTAAATGCAATGCAGGTAGGCATCTTTTCAAGATGCCTATTTTTCTGTGTTTTTCTGTTGATTTTTAAGATAATGTCTAGTATATTATGTATCAAGGTATAAAATGTACCTCACAGGAGGATACAAATGAGTGAGACAGTTCGGGTCGTGGTTGACGCGATGGGCGGGGATAATGCCCCCGAGGAGATCGTAAAGGGCGCGGTACAGGCGGTGAATGATCATGAGAACATTCACGTGATCCTGACCGGCATCCGCGAGGCGGTGGAGCGCGAGCTGAAGAAATACACGTATCCTGCCGACCGGATCGAGCTGGTGCATACGAGCGAGGTGATCGAGACCGCGGAGCCGCCGGTTGCGGCGATTCGCTCGAAGAAGGATTCCTCTATCGTAGTCGGCATGATGATGGTAAAGCGCGGCGAGGCAGACGCCTTCGTCTCGGCCGGGAGCTCTGGGGCCGTGCTGGTAGGTGGCCAAGGCATCGTCGGGAGGATCAAGGGCATTGAGCGTCCGGCTCTGGCTCCTCTGATTCCGACGAAGGACGGGGTGTCGCTCCTGATCGACTGCGGCGCGAATGTGGACGCGAGATCTTCCCATCTTGTCCAATTTGCCAGGATGGGTTCCATCTACATGGAGAATGTGCTTGGCGTCAGGAATCCAAAGGTCGGTATCGTCAACATCGGCGCGGAGGAGGAGAAGGGCAACGCCCTGGTGAAGGAGACGTTCCCGCTGCTAAAGGAGTGCAAGGACATCAATTTTGTCGGCAGCGTGGAGGCGAGGGAGATTCCCGCTGGCGTCTGTGATGTAGTTGTCTGTGAGGCCTTTACCGGAAATGTAATTCTGAAGCTGTACGAAGGTCTCGGCGGAACTCTGATCAGTATGATCAAGGGAAGCATGATGAGCAGCCTAAAGTCGAAGATCGGCGCGCTTCTGGTCAAGCCTGCGCTGAAGAGTGCGCTCAAGTCGTTTGACCTCAGCGAATATGGGGGTGCCCCGCTGCTCGGGTTGAAGGGGCTTGTCGTGAAGACACATGGCAGCTCGACGGCGAAGGAAGTGGAGAATTCCATTTACCAGTGTGTGCAGTTCAAAGAACAGCAGATCAATGAGAAAATTAAAGAGCATATCGTTGTGGCGAACGAGAACCCGAATTAGTCACGAATATATATCAGCTTATAGAAGATCAAGAAGGAGTGAATTTTTTATGGAATTTGAAAAATTGCAGGGTATCATTGCAGAGGTGCTGAACGTAGACGCGGACGAGATTAGTCCGGAGACGACGTTTGTCGATGATCTGGGAGCGGATTCGCTTGATATTTTCCAGATTATCATGGGGATTGAGGAAGAGTTTGACATCGAGATCCCGAACGAGAAGGCAGAGAAGATTGTCTCTGTGGGAGACGCGGCGGAAGCGATTAAGAACGCAATCAACTAGTATATAAGAGGGACTGTTGCAAGGAATACCGGGAGGGTTATGGCAATCCGAGATCGTATATGTGTTTGGGACAGATGTCTGGTCTGAGGCGGGCGCATCCGGCGCGGACAGTCAGATGTAACGAGGACTAGGCGGGTAATTGGATTGTTGTGCTCCAACCTTCTTTGCATCGGCCCTATTTTATTTTACGGAGAATGTGAAATGAGTGGTTTTGATATGAAAGAGCTGGAACAGAAGATTGGATATAACTTCTGTGACAAGGGGATGCTCCGGCAGGCGATGTGTCACAGCTCCTATGCGAATGAGCACAGGATGGGGCAGATGCACGACAATGAACGCCTGGAATTTCTGGGCGACGCGGTGCTCGAGGTGGTGAGCAGTGATTTCCTGTATCACCGTTATCCGAAGATGGCGGAAGGCGAGCTTACGAAGCTCCGGGCAAGCATCGTATGTGAGCCGACACTTGCACTTTGCGCGAAGGAGATTGACCTGGGCAGTTATCTTCTTCTCGGAAAGGGTGAGGAGCAGACTGGTGGACGGCTGCGCAATTCCATCATATCCGATGCGATGGAGGCACTGATCGGCGCAATCTATCTGGATGGCGGATTTGTGAATGCAAAGAATTTCATCGAACACTTTGTCCTGACAGATATTGAGCACAAAAAACTTTTCTATGACAGTAAGACGATCCTGCAGGAGATCGTGCAGAGAGATCATCGGTCGGATGAGATCAACTACGTGATCATCGGCGAAGAGGGCCCGGATCACGCGAAAGTCTTTCTGGTGGAGGTTCAAATCGGCGGTGTCGTGGAGGGCACTGGCCGGGGAAGCACGAAGAAGGCGGCGGAGCAGGAGGCTGCATACCGGGCGATCGTCGCTCTGAAAGGGAAAATGTCGGATGTATCTGAAGAGCATTGAAGTACAGGGATTCAAGTCATTTGCAAATAGAATCTTATTCCAGTTTCACAATGGGATCACGGCGATTGTAGGTCCGAACGGGAGCGGCAAGAGCAATGTGGCGGACGCGGTGCGATGGGTGCTTGGCGAACAGAGCGCGAAGCAGCTGCGCGGCGCGAGCATGCAGGATGTTATTTTTTCCGGCACCGAGATGCGCAAGCCCCTTGGCTACGCAGCCGTGTCGATCACGCTGGACAATTCGGACCATCAGCTTGCAGTCTCTTATGATGAGGTGACAGTGACCCGCCGCGTGTATCGCTCCGGGGAGAGTGAATACCTGCTCAATGGGACACAGGTGCGCTTGCGAGACATCAATGAGATGTTCTACGACACCGGCATCGGCAAGGAAGGCTATTCGATCATCGGGCAGGGTCAGATTGATAAGATCTTAAGCGGCAAGCCGGAGGAGCGCAGAGAGCTCTTCGACGAGGCGGCAGGTATCGTAAAGTTCAAGCGAAGAAAGAACGCTGCGCAGAAGAAGCTCGAGGCGGAACGACAGAATCTGGTTCGTGTCAATGATATTCTCACAGAGCTGACACGACAGCTCGGGCCGCTTTCCAAGCAGGCGGAGACAGCGAAGATCTATTTGCAAAAGCGGGATGAGCTGAAGATTTGCGATGTTGGACTCTTCCTGTTGGAGTACGACAGGCTCAGGAAGGAGCTTGAGGAGCTGAGCGGGAAGCAGAAGCTTGCGGAGGCACAGCTTGAAGAGACGCGCGTGGAGTATGAGCGGACGAGAGAGGATTACGACAAACAAGAGCAGGAGATAGAGCAGCTCGATGCGGCTCTTGTGCAGAAACGAGAGGTGGTCGCACAGGGACAGCTCCGCAGACAGCAATTTCAGAACCAGATTGAGCTTCTGCGCGAGCAGATCAATACGGCGCGCACCAGTGACGAGCATTTGCAGACGCGCATTGCTGCCATCGCGCAGCAGACGGAGGCGTATTCCGCCGAGGAGCAGGAGGCCGGGTGCGAGCTTGCGAAGCTGCAGGAGGAGCTTTCTGCGGTTCGTGAAGAGGAACAGAAATCGGAGGCTACTGTACAGGCGTTGCAGGATGAGACGGCGCGTTTGGAGCAGCAGATCGAGCAGGGAAAGAGCGATATCATCAACCTCTTGAACCAACGGGCATCTGTGAAGGCGCGGATTCAGCGCTATGATACGATGCTGGAGCAGACACAAATCCGCAGGGCTCAGCTCACGCAGGAGGCGTTGCGGCTGAAGACAGAGAAGGCGGAGCATGATGAAGTCCGCCAGGATGTTGCGCAGGAATATGAGGAGATTGAGCTGCGCATCCAAGAGCTGACGGCGAAGAGCGAGGAGGCAAACGAACGTCTCTCCGTCTTCCAGCAGCAGCTTCAGGAATACAACCGGCAGATTGAGGTGGAGCAGACGGAATTCCACAGGGAGTCCTCCCGCCTGGAATCGCTGAAAAATATTGCGGAGCGTTATGATGGTTATGGGAATAGCATTCGTCGGGTGATGGAGCAGAAGGAGAAGAATGCAGGAATCCTCGGCGTGGTCGCGGATCTTATCAAGGTGGAGAAGGCTTACGAGGTTGCGATTGAGACGGCGCTGGGCGGCAACATCCAGAATATTGTGACGGATACGGAGGAGACGGCCAAGCAGCAGATCGAATTTCTGAAGAAAAACAAATTTGGTCGGGCGACGTTTCTGCCGCTCTCGGGTATCACCGCGAAGAACGAATTTTCCACGCCGCAGGCGCTCAAGGAGAAGGGCGTGATCGGGTTGGCGTCTTCGCTTGTGAAAGCGGAGAATCGATATGAAGCTCTGATCCGGCAGTTACTTGGAAGGACGGTTGTCGTGGATCACATTGATCAGGCGATCGCGTTGGCGCGAAAATACAGACATTCGCTGCGGATTGTGACGGTGGATGGGGAGCTTCTGAGCCCGGGCGGCTCTATGTCCGGTGGCGCGTTTAAGAATTCCAGCAACCTGCTCGGCAGGAGACGAGAGATCGAAGAGCTGGAGAAGCAGGTACAGCGGCGACAGGAGATGCTGCTGGAGCTTCAGTCGCAGATAGATGAGAGCCGCTCGGCGCGCAATGAGCTGCGCGATGAAATTGTGCGGTTGCGCGATGCGCTGCAGGAAGAGTATCTTGCCCAGAACACGGCGAAGCTAAGGCTCGACGAGCTGGATGAAAAGGGCGGCGCGGCTATGCAGGATTTTGAACGGGTTCAGGGTGAGTCCGGAGAGATCGATCAGCAGGCGAAGGAGATCAAAGACAGCAGTGCAAAGGAGCAGCAGGAGTTGGCCGAGTCCGAACAAACCGAGAAGGACACGGGAGAAAAGATCGCAAAATGGCAGGATGAGTTGGAGCAGAAACGTGCCAAACACAGGGAAGCGCTCGCTGTGAAGGAAGAGGTGCATCTGAAATTGTCACAGATCGCACAGCAGGAATCTTTCGTAGAGCAGAACGTTGCCCGAATTCGCCAGCAGAAGAAGCAGCTTGCGCAGGAGCGCGCCAGATACGAAGCGGAGATCGATGATGCGGCGAGAAGCGTGGAGGACAAGAAGGCGCAGATTCGAGCGATCGAGGATAGTCTGGCGCAGTCGGACACCTCGGAGCAGGAGCTTCAGGAGGAGATCGACCGACTTCTAAAGGAGAAGGACGAAAAGAGCGCGCAGCATAAGAAATTCTTTGAGACGCGCGAGGAGCAGTCTGAGCGCATGAATCTTCTGGACCGTGAGAATTTCCGCCTGAATGCACAGATTGAGAAGGCGGAGGGACAGAAGGAGACGCAGATCAACTATATGTGGGAGGAGTACGGGCTGACCTATGGAGTCGCGAAGGAGCTTGGCATGCCGGAGCAGGCAGGCGCGTCGGCTCTGAAGAAGAGTATTTCCACGTTGAAGAGCGAGATCAAAGCGCTTGGCAATGTTAATGTCAACGCGATCGAAGACTTCAAGGAGCTTTCGGAACGGCATACGTTTCTCTCTACACAGCATGAAGATCTCATGAAGGCGGAAGAAGCGCTGCTAAAGATCATCGAGGAGCTGGACAGCGGCATGCGTGCGCAGTTCAAAGACCAGTTCGCGAAGATTCAGACCGAGTTTGACAAGGCGTTCAAGGAGCTTTTCGGCGGCGGCCGTGGCACGCTGGAACTGGTCGAGGACGAGGATGTCCTGGAGGCTGGGATTCGCATTATTGCGCAGCCACCGGGAAAGAAGCTGCAGAATATGATGCAGCTCTCGGGTGGCGAGAAGTCTCTTACTGCGATTGCATTGCTCTTTGCGATCCAGAATCTGAAGCCTTCCCCGTTCTGTCTGCTGGATGAGATTGAGGCAGCACTGGATGAGAACAACGTGGAACGCTACGCGCGCTACTTGCATAAGTTGACAAAGAATACGCAATTTATTATTATTACTCATAGAAGAGGCACGATGACTGCGGCGGACCGCTTGTACGGCATTACGATGCAGGAGAAGGGAGTTTCCGCTTTGGTGTCGGTCAACCTGGTAGAAAATGATCTTGATAATTAAATCACGGGCTGATGCACTTGCAGTAAAGGCTGCGGGAGCGTGACTCAGGAGTGAGCGACCCATCGGCAAAGCCAATTCGATATGGGTTTATGAGATCGCATCTGCAAGGAAACCGGGCAGATAGAGGAGGTGTGACAACATGGAAGAGAAGAAAGGTTTTTTTAAACGGCTGGTAGCAGGACTTGCAAAGACGAGAGATAATATCGTATCGGGGATTGACGCGATTTTTAGTGGGTTCTCCAGTATTGACGATGATTTTTATGACGAGATCGAGGAGATCCTTGTCATGGGCGACATCGGGATCAACGCGACGACTTCCATCATTGAGGACCTCAAGCAAAAGGTAAAAGAGCAGAATATCAAGGATCCGGCCGAGTGCAAACAGCTTCTGATCGACAGCATCAAGAGCCAGATGAACGTCGGGGAGACTGCTTATGAGTTTGAGAATCGGAAGTCCGTCGTGCTTGTGATCGGCGTCAACGGCGTCGGCAAGACGACAAGCGTCGGAAAGCTGGCCGGGAAGCTGAAGGATCAGGGGAAAAAGGTCGTGCTGGCGGCGGCGGACACGTTCCGTGCGGCGGCAGGAGAGCAGCTGAAGGAGTGGGCGGACCGCGCGGATGTGGAGATCATCTGTGCGCAGGAGGGCTCCGATCCGGCCTCTGTAGTCTATGACGCGATCGCGGCGGCCAAGGCGAGAAACGCGGATGTGCTGCTCTGTGATACAGCGGGAAGGCTGCACAACAAGAAGAACCTGATGAGCGAGCTCGGGAAGATCAACCGCATCATCGAGAGGGAGTACCCGGAGGCATTCCGCGAGACGCTTGTGGTGCTGGATGGCACGACAGGGCAGAATGCGCTCGCTCAGGCACGTGAATTCAAGGAAGTGGCTGACATCACAGGTATCATTCTGACGAAGCTCGACGGGACGGCCAAGGGTGGTATTGCCGTGGCGATCCACGCGGAGCTTGGCATCCCGGTGAAATACATTGGTGTCGGCGAGTCGATTGACGATCTGCAGAAGTTTGACGCGGATCAGTTTGTGAATGCACTGTTCAACCAGGCGGAGAAATGACAGAGCGCCACATGCAGGCTTGCTTGGTTGAATAAAATATAAGAGATAGAAAGAGGACATGCATATGCTTACATTGGACAAATTTGAGGAAGCTTCCGAGTGCGTCAAGCGCGTGATACAGGAGACGAAGCTTGTATACAGCGAGTATTTCAGTGCGCAGACGGGGAACAAGGTCTATCTCAAAGCTGAGAATATGCAGGTGACGGGGGCATACAAGATCCGCGGCGCCTACTACAAGATCAGCACGCTGACGGACGAGGAGCGCGCGAAGGGATTGATCACGGCATCCGCCGGGAACCATGCGCAGGGCGTCGCGTATGCGGCGAAAGCGTACGGCTGCAAGGCGGTGATTGTGATGCCTGCGACGACTCCGCTCATGAAGGTGAATCGGACGAAGAGCTACGGGGCGGAGGTCGTCCTGCACGGCGATGTGTACGATGAGGCTTACGAGCATGCGTGCAAGCTCGCGGAGGAGAACGGCTACACCTTTATCCATCCGTTCGACGATCCGGCGGTGGCGACCGGGCAGGGCACGATCGCGATGGAGATCGTCAAGGAGCTTCCGCTTGTGGATTATATCCTGGTGCCGATTGGAGGCGGCGGGCTCGCGACCGGCGTTTCGACGCTGGCCAAGCTGCTGAACCCGAAGATCAAGGTGATCGGCGTGGAGCCGGAGGGAGCCGCGTGCATGAAGGCTTCTCTCGAGGCCGGCAAAGTGGTGACGCTCCCGGGTGTCAACACGATCGCGGACGGTACGGCGGTGAAAACTCCGGGCACGAATATTTTCCCGTATATTCAGCAGAATATCGACGATATCATCACGGTGAGCGACGATGAGTTGATTGTGGCGTTTTTGGATATGGTTGAGAACCACAAGATGATCGTAGAGAATTCCGGACTGCTCACAGTGGCTGCGCTCAAGCATCTGAACGTGCAGAATAAGAAAGTGGTTGCGGTGCTTTCCGGCGGCAACATGGACGTCATCACGATGGCCTCTGTCGTCCAGCACGGGCTGATCCAGCGTGATCGGATCTTCACGATCTCTGTGCTGCTTCCGGACCGTCCGGGCGAGCTGGTGCGCGTGGCGACGATCATCGCACAGGAGCAGGGCAACGTCATCAAGCTCGATCACAACCAGTTCGTGAGCACGAACCGCAACGCGGCCGTGGAGCTGACGATCACGATGGAAGCATTCGGCACTGAGCACAAGGAGCGTATCATAGGGGCGCTGCGCGAGCATGGGTATGAGCCGACCTTTAAGGTGGCGAATCTGTAGAATAATTAAGAATGGGAGGAAATGACATGAAGATTCTTCTGATAGGCGGTACTGGTACGATCAGCATGGCGATCACGCGCAGGCTGGCGGAGCGCGGCGAGGAGCTTTACCTTCTGAACCGCGGGACACGCAGCGCGGAGTTGCCGGAGAATGTGAACACGATCGTCGCGGATATCAGCGATGAGGAGGAGACGGCACGTAAGTTGTCCGGAATGAAATTCGACGCGGTCTGCGAGTTCATCGGCTTTGTGCCGGAGCAGGTGGAGCGCGATTATCGGCTTTTTAAAGACAAGACGGAGCAGTATATTTACATCAGTTCCGCATCGGCTTACCACAAGCCGTCCCGATCCTATCTCATCAACGAGGGGACGGCGCTTGCGAATCCATACTGGCAGTATTCGCGGGACAAGATCGCCTGTGAGGACTTTCTCATGAAGATGTACCGGGAAAACGGCTTCCCGGTGACGATTGTCCGCCCGAGTCATACCTACGACGAGCGTTCCGTGCCGCTGGGTGTGCATGGAAAGAACGGAAGCTGGCAGGTGATCCGGCGCATGCTGGACGGCAAGCCGGTCATCATTCACGGAGATGGTTCATCCCTTTGGACGATGACGTTCAACACGGACTTCGCGATGGGCTACTGCGGCCTGGTTGGGAATCCGCATGCGATTGGTGAGGCGTTCCAGATCATGAATGACGAGACTTTGACCTGGGACCAGATCTATCAGACGATCGCCGACGTCCTTGGCGTGGAGCTGAAAGCGTATCACGTATCTTCAGAGTTTCTCGCTGCGGTCAGCGACTATGATTTTACGGGAAGCTTGACCGGAGACAAGGCTTGCTCCGTGGTCTTTGACACGTCGAAGCTGAAGAAAGCGGTGCCGGAGTTCCGGCCGACTGTCCATTTTGAGCAGGGTGTCCGCAGGGCGATCGAGCATATCATGGCGCATCCGGAGCTGCAGATCGAGGATCCGGAGTTCGACGCCTGGTGCGACCGTGTGATCGCGGCGTTGGAGCGTGCGAAAGCGGAGATCTAAAGGATTCTCTACGAAAACTTTCAAAAGAGCGGATAGGCGTGAGAACCTGTCCGCTTATTTTGATAATATACAATTTGATATTAGTGTTTGTTGCTTTTGCAATAACATTCCGAACAGATTAGACTGTGTGCTGATCCTCCATCAGTTCAGTAAAAAGTTCCTCGGTGCTCCCGGTAAATACTGTACCGCCGCCGCGTTCGAGTGCTTCCATTGACGCCAATGTTTCGGCATTCGGAATTTCGTCCGGCACGGAGATTCCCTCCAAATAGGCAATAGCATACAACAGTTTGCTTTCCGGTAGCTGGTCAATAAGGGTTTTGGCAAACTCGCGGCTACTCATAAAACGCTTCCTTTCACGACTAAGGCAGCAACCACCAGTTGAAATGAACTTTTAAACCGCAGGCTCTTCTAGTTCATTTTCGCATTTCATCGATAAGCTTTCTCAGGCGTTCAATCTCTGCCTTCCGGCTGCCAATCTCCGCATCTTTGTCCGCAAGCTGCGCCCTTTGGCTGCCAATCTCCGCCTCTTTGTTCGCAAGCTGCGCCTTTTGGCTATCGATCTCCGCCTGCATCTCGTCTATCATGTACTGCACGGTATTCCGGTCAAGAATTCGTAACTCCTCTGAGAACATCCCCATCACCTTCTCCACATTCTGGCAAAGACGGTACACGTCTTCGTACATGGACATGAATTCCGGATATCCATCAATCAGCCGGAGGATCATCCCCGGGTCATCCTGGCTGAGGAACGCAAGCCACGCGTCAGTTTCGCTTCTGATACCCCTACTATTTTGGATGTTCCAGCTGAAAATGTCAAGAGGAATAAACAAATATTTCTGCAACAGGTCGAGCTTCAAACCCGTGTCGGAACGCTGCTCAAAATAATGCAAATAATTCTCTGGAAACTCCCTGAATTCCACGGTGCTCCCCGCTATGAAGACGATCGTGTAAACCTCTTTGATCTCGTAGTATCAGCTTAATGGGAATTGATATGCAGGATGACGGAAAAGAATTGCACCATCCCGTATTGGATGAGTGTGGAGTTTGATAAAGCAGGGCTGAACTATTCGAGGGTTTTGCAAGACGAAATCGTCAATATGCTTGGTGAGGAGTACAGAAAGCTAACTAAATCTCTATAGCCAGGGGCAGCCTTCGGGGTGCTTTCCCTTTTTTCTATTCAGTGCATCTTGCTGACGTGTTTTGACAGGCTGCAAAGACGGTGAGTTTTGCAAAGAAGAACTTGACAAAAACACATGGGGGGGGGTAAACTTATAATAGAGTTTTTCGGGTTTTTTTGGTTTCCCGGATCGTTCATTGCAGGAGTAAGGGAGGAGAGATTGCATGAAAAGGAAAACAGCTATTGTAATGACGTTGATGTTGACAGCCGCTTTCGCGTTTGCTGACGGAGCGTCGACACTTGCGCAGGAGACGTCCCTTGATATGGCTGGGACGGAATCGGAAGAGACAGGTTATCCGGAGGACGAGATCGTTGAAGAATTGATTTTGGAGCCGGAGACGGAGGTGCATGATTTGGCGTGGACGGAAGAATCAGAGGAACAGTCTGGGCAGACAGAGCTTTCGACCGTGGCAGAAGCGGAAGATGGGCAAACGGATGCGGAGCAGCCAGAAGAGGGATTATCCATCGAAGCAATTTCTGTCGAGGATGCCCCGGTAGATCTGGACGACGTCTTGACAGACGCAGTTGTTGCAGTGTCAGACAGTACGGGAGCAGGCGAGAATACAGTGGTTGCGATTAACGAAGAAGCTTTCCCAGATACTAACTTCCGTGCGTATATAGTAGAGCAGCTTGATAAAAATGGTGATGGTAGTCTCTCGCAGGAAGAAAGAAGTGAGGTTCTGTCTATAGATGTCGAAGATAGACAGATTGCTGATCTCAAAGGAATTGAATATTTTCAGAATATTACAAGTCTGAATTGTAGCATTAATCTGCTGACGGCACTGGATGTAAGCCAGAATACAGCTTTGACACATTTGAACTGTGGTTCCAATCATATAACGAATCTGGATGTAAGTCAGAATACAGCTTTAACATATTTAGATTGCGCTGACAATCTAGTAACGGATCTGGATGTAAGCCAGAATACAGCTTTAACATATTTAGATTGCGATGACAATCTAGTAACGGATCTGGATGTAAGTCATAATGCAGCTTTGACGTATTTGGATTGTAGTTTTAATGCGTTGGCGGATCTGAATGTAAGTCATAATACAGCCTTGACGGATTTGGTCTGTGCCTCCAATGAAATAACGGATTTGGATGTAAGTCATAATACGGTTTTGATGCATTTGAGCTGTGGTGGTAATCCTATAACGTCGTTGGATATAAGTCAAAATACAGCCTTAACGGATTTGACCTGTGCTTTCAATCAGATGACAACGCTGGATGTAAGCCAGAATGCCGCCATGACGAAGTTGAACTGTAGTAATAATTCGATAACAACGCTAGACTTAAGTGAGAATACAGCTTTGATGCATTTGACCTGTTCTAGCAATCATATGACGACATTAGATGTAAGACAGAATACAGGATTGACGTACTTGGACTGTAGTGATAATGAGTTAACGGCACTGGATGTAAGTCAGAATAAAGCTTTGACGTACTTGGACTGTAGTGATAATGAGTTAACGGCACTGGATGTAAGTCAGAACAAAGCTTTGACGGATTTGAATTGTGCTGTAAATCTGCTAACGGAATTGGATGTAAGTCATAATACAGCCTTGACGGATTTGAACTGTATTAACTGTTGGTTAGATACGCTGGATGTAAGCCAGAATACAGCTTTGAAGCGTTTGAGCTGTGCACTTAATTCGATAGATACGTTGGATGTAAGCCAGAATACAGCTTTGACTGAATTGTACTGTCATTATAATTCGTTGGTAGCACTGGATGTAAGCCAGAATACAGCTTTGAAGTATTTTGCAGGTGAAGGTCAGAGCAAACTTGTTTGGTTGTTTGATACGGAAAGCGGCTGGCAGCTGAATATGGCGGAACTTGTGGGGAACAGTAATCTTGGAAAGGTTACTTTCACTTCAGAAGTGCCAGAAATGAGTGCAGACGGTCTGATTGTTTTCTCGACAGATGCTGAATTTCCCAAAATGATCAGCTATGAGTATGCTTGTAATGAGGATAAGAAGCTTAGCGTTACTCTGAACTTGCAAACAGAGCCGGAACAAACTGAACAGCCAGAGCAAACTGAGCAGCCGGGGCAGACGGAAACGGAAAAGAAGCCGGAACAGCAGACTGAGAAAACGCCGGAGCAGACAGAGAAAAAGCCGGAACAGACCGAAACAGCGCCGGAACACACAGTCCACAGCTTCGGAGAGTATACCGTTACGAAGGAGCCGACCGCACTGGAGGAAGGTGTCCAGACGCGGACTTGTACAGTCTGTGGCGTGAGCGAGAACGCGCCGCTTGCAAAGCTGCCTGCTACGATCAAACTGAATGTCTCATCCATAAAACTGAAGACGAAGCAGTCCACCAACAAGGTTGAGGTAAGCGGACTGGCACGCGGCGATGCGGTGGCGTCCTGGGTGTCCAATAATCCTCAAATTGTAACTGTGAACTCTAACGGGAAGATTACCGCGAGAGAGAAGAAGGGCAAAGCGACGATCACAGTTACATTAAAAAGCGGTCTTTCTAAAGATATCAAAGTGAAGGTGCAGAAAAAGGTTGTGACTTGCACGAAGATCACTCTGAACAAAAAGTCTGTGACGCTGAAAAAGGGTAAGAGTTTTATCCTGCAGCCGACTGTAACACCGCTCACCTGTATTCAGAAGGTCAAATATAAAACCTCGAATAAAACCGTCGCGACGGTGTCCGGTAAGGGAAAGATCAAGGCAAAGAAGAAAGGTAACGCTACGATTACCGTCACTGTCGGCAAAAAGAAAGTAAAATGCAAGGTGAAGGTGAAATAAACTTATATTTTGCAAAGAGGGTTGTCAAGAAAAAATATTTGATGTGTATTTTTGTAAAATGCTGCAAAACTGTTATTTGTAGTAATCGGAAAGCGGACTTTGTGACAATGTTGTAGCAATTTCAAAAGAGCGGATAGGCGTGACTACTTATCCGCTTTTGCAATATTTAATATTGTACTTCTTTCATTTTCAACAGAATGTGTCATTGTAATAAAAAGAAGAGGAACCTGCACATGAAAATGGATTATTAATTTATACTACGATATAAAGTCAATAGACGATATAACACTATTACAAGGGACTTGACTTTGAATATACAGATGCAAATATTGTAGCAAAAGGTCAGAGTAAATTGAATGATATATTGCCGAAAATTGCTATAGAGGTTGCATCTGGATAAAGGATTAAAGGGCGCATATTATACGCATAAAAAATGTTGACAAATACGTATTATATGCGTATAATATCGATGTAACCGTAAATAATCCATTTAAGTAGGAGCAAGTATATGAAAAAAAGAGATTTAGTTAGACTTCTCGAAAAGAATGGATGGTATTTTAAGCGGAGCGGTAGCAATCATGATTTGTACACAAATGGTGATAGATGTGAAGCAATACCGAGACATTCTGAGATAAAGGAAGGACTAGCGCAATCAATCATCAAGAGGCTGGGGCTTTAGCCCCCAGACTTGATGATCTGTTAAATGGGTTATTGGTAAATAAAAAAGGAGGAATACTATGGAGAAAGGAGCTTACCCGATTATCTTAAAACGGGAAGACGATGGTTATTATGTCGAAATACCGGATTTTGGTATTGGGACACAAGGCGATTCGATAGCTGAAGCTATGGAAATGGCTAGGGATGCTATCGGTTTAATGGGAATCGATATGCAAGATGACGGAAAAGAACTGCCGAAACCGTACCACGCAGAAATTAAAACAGAAAAGGACGATATTGTTACGTTAGTGGATATTGATTTTTCTGAGTACAGAAAGAAAGTAGATAATAAAGCCGTGAAAAAAAATTGCACCATTCCGTATTGGATGAGTGTGGAGGCTGATAAAGCTGGGCTGAACTATTCGCGGATTTTACAAGACGCAATCGCCAATATGCTTGGTGTGGGCGTACAAAAAGCTAACTAAATCTCTATATCCAGAAAGGCACCCTTCGGGGTGCTTTCCTCTCTGCATAAAATGATGCTCTTTATGACATGAGAGTCTAATAAGTATTTGGTTTTTACGTAAGATATTAGTCTAGTCGAAGCATGTTTAGTGCTCCGATAACAGCATATTAGTAAATTTTTCAGCAGATCCTTGAAAATGTTGACCGATTTCGGTGCGAATCATTTCCCCAATTTCGACCATTGCCTTTAAGGTTTCGGCATTAGGAGCCTCTTCAGGAATAGACACACCTTGTAAAAAAGCAACAACGTAATACATCTTGCTGTCAGGTATTTGATCTATGAGTGTTTTGGCAAGTTCCCTATAACTCATGGTAACACATCCTTTCGTGGAAATATCAGTATTATCAATACAAATTTCTTTTATTCATTTTATCATTTCGTCATGTTAAATACAAGCGAAAACGGATAGGAAGCAAAAAATATAAGATTTAGGACGCATGTCAACAGAAAATACTTGACAGCCTTCTTTTTTTCCTGTATGATAGCCAAGGTGATTGACATGGATCAGGTTTTGAAGCAGTCCCTCCTGTATGACTTTTATGGGGAATTGCTGACAGAGCATCAGAGGAGCGTGTACGAGGAGGTCGTGCAGAACGATCTGTCCTACTCGGAGGCGGCTGAGATGTTCGGGGTCAGCAGACAGGGGATCCACGAGCTTGTGAAGCGATGCAACCGCATTTTGGAGGACTACGAGTCCAGATTGCATTTGGTGGAGCGTTTCCTGCAGATACGGGCGAATGTGCAGCAGATTCAGGAATTATCCGCGCACTGTGAGTCGGTCAGCCGTGAGGCGCTGGCGAAGCAGGTGTACGAGATCTCGGAGAAGATTTTAGAGGAGTTGTAGTATGGCGTTTGAGAGCTTATCGGAAAAGCTTCAGAATGTGTTCAAAAACCTGCGCAGCAAGGGCAGACTGACCGAGGCAGACGTCAAGGCCGCGCTTCGCGAGGTCAAGATGGCGCTTCTGGAGGCGGACGTCAGCTTCAAGGTTGTAAAGCAGTTTATAAACGCGGTGCAAGAGAAGGCGATCGGGCAGGATGTTATGAACGGCCTGAATCCAGGGCAGATGGTGATCAAGATCGTCAACGACGAGCTAGTGTCACTGATGGGTTCCGAGACGACGGAGATTGCGCTGAAGCCGGGCTCTGAGGTGACTGTCATCATGATGGCGGGACTGCAGGGCGCGGGCAAGACGACGACGGCGGCGAAGCTCGCCGGGAAGTTCAAGTCGAAGGGCCGCAGGCCTCTGCTGGTGGCTTGTGATGTATATCGGCCGGCGGCGATCAAACAGCTCGAGATCAACGGTGAGAAGCAGGGGGTCGAGGTCTTTTCCCTCGGGGATAAGATCAGCCCGGTGGAGATCGCGAGGCAGTCGGTGGATTACGCAAAGGCACACGGGATCAATACTGTGATGCTCGACACGGCGGGTCGTCTCCACATCGACGAGGATATGATGCAGGAGCTTCAGGAGATCAAGCGGACCGTGGATGTCGACCAGACGGTGCTCGTCGTGGACGCGATGACCGGTCAGGACGCGGTAAACGTGGCTGCGATGTTCGAGGAGAAGATCGGGATCGACGGCGTGATCGTGACAAAGCTCGACGGCGACACAAGGGGCGGCGCGGCGCTCTCCATCAAGGCGACCTGTGGCAAGCCGATTCTCTACGCGGGTATGGGCGAGAAGCTCTCCGATCTGGAGCAGTTCTATCCGGATCGTATGGCGTCGCGTATCCTCGGCATGGGCGATGTACTTTCCCTGATCGAGAAGGCGCAGGAGAATATCGACGAGGAGAAGGCAAAGTCGATGGAACAGAAGCTGCGCAAGGCGCAGTTTGGCTTTGATGATTATCTGGAGAGCATGAATCAGATGAAGAATATGGGCGGGTTGTCCAGCATCATCAGCATGCTACCGGGTGTCGGTGGGCAGATGAAGCAGCTCGAGGACGCGATCGATGAGGGCAAGATGAAGCGAGTCGAGTCGATCATCCTCTCGATGACACCGCAGGAGCGCTCGAATCCGGATATTCTGAATCCATCGCGGAAGCGCAGGATCGCGGATGGCGCGGGCGTCGACATCAGCGAGGTCAATAGGCTGGTGAAGCAGTTCGAGCAGAGCAGAAAGATCATGAAGCAGTACTCCGGTATGTTCGGAGGTAAAATGGGTAAAAGAGGTAAGTTCAAACTTCCTTTTTAACATTTTGTGATGTGGCAGCATCAAGACAGTGTCAGACATGAAGCGATCCATATGGTTTGATGTTCACATCATAACAAACCAGGACAGGGAGGTGAAAGAGATGGCGGTAAAGATCAGACTGAGAAGAATGGGAAAGAAGAAAGCTCCTTTCTATAGAATCGTTGTAGCGGATTCCAGATCTCCGAGAGACGGCAGATGTATCGAGGAAATCGGCACCTACAATCCGAATGCTGATCCGAGCGAGTTCAAGATCAATGAGGAACTTGCGAAGAAGTGGCTTGCAAACGGAGCTCAGCCGACCGAGGTAGTCGGTAAGCTTTTCAAGATTGCCGGTATCGAGAAGTAAGACAGAGGTTGCTGGTCACGGTGTGAACAGTGACAGACACTGAGGTGAGCTGAATGAAAGATTTAGTAGAAGTGATTGCGAAATCTCTGGTTGAGCATCCGGACGAGGTAGTGGTTACTGAAAAGCAGAGTGGCAAGACACTCGTGCTTGAGCTAAAGGTGGCACCGTCTGATATGGGTAAGGTGATCGGCAAGCAGGGCAGGATTGCGAAGGCGATCCGCTCAGTGGTGAAAGCCGCAGCATCCAGAGAAGACAAGAAAGTAGTTGTGGATATCATGTAGATAGCAGGGTTCAAACGTCGTGTGTTTCATGCTTCCATGAAAAACATAGCTTAGAAATCCGTGGTATCCTAAGATGAAGTTAAGAGGGCTGTCGTATGACAGCCCTGAATTTTATAGTGCGCCCGGCGGCGCACGTTTCTAACGGGTGAAAGTCCCGAATCCGCCCGGTAGTGGGAAGGATATAGC
>CANQEB010000011.1 GCA_947594085.1 uncultured Lachnospiraceae bacterium
AGACGTCGGACAGCGCGATGAAGTCGCCGAACGAGGACATCCGGTCCGCGCCTCTCGCCCTCGCGTACGCGCAGGCCAGCGGAGAGAGCGGGCCGCAATCGTCCACCCAGTAAATCTTTGCGAGCGTCTCATCCAGCGGAAGACCTACCGCCGCCCCGGCTGGGGACACATGCTTGAACGAGGTCGCCGCCGGAAGCCCGGTCGCCTGCTTCAGCTCTCTCACAAGCTGCCAGCCGTTGAATGCATCCAGAAAATTGATGTAGCCCGGCTTGCCCGAGAGCACCTTGATCGGGAGCTCGCTGCCGTCCTCCATGAAAATGCGGGAAGGCTTCTGGTTCGGGTTGCAGCCGTATTTCAAAGCAAGTTCATTCATATTGTCGTCCTCCTGTACACAGAAATTCATTTACGCTTCATGATCCTATGCTTCAATGTCAATAGGTTCAAAAATCCTTCACGCCGCCCCGACAGGACACCTCCGGGCGGACACCCCTATAGGTCCTTCCCAGAGGTGTCCTGCCTGATGCGGCTGTTAACTGAAAACTATCGCCTATGCCTCTCAACTATTGATTCTTGTTTATAATCTTCGACTCGTATTTTCCGCTGGCAATATCAATGTACCGCACGAACAGCGACACCTTGTTGTCCTCGTTCAGGCTCGTCCAGAGCATCTGCGCGAACTCCTCCATATCGTCCGGGATCGCCACCAGCTTCGGCTCGCCCTCAAAGCTCGGGAGCGGATCGCCGTCGCACTTGTAGGTATGGATGAAATGTCCCTCGCCCGCGACGCAGTTCTCGTACGCGAACGTGAAGCGGTTGCAGGCCGACGGGTCGCCGTTGTTGCTCTTCAGGATTGAGAGCGCGTAGCTGTATTTCCCGCCCTCAACATGCATGATGCCTGAAATTCTCGGCGTGTAGTTCGGAGCGTCCGGCTCGAACTCGCGGCTGCGCAGCGACTGTTCAAATGTCAGTTGTCGGTCCATGCCCTCATAGATCGTATCCGTCTGGTCGCCGTTTGTCACGATCGTCTTGTTGCCGAGCACACGCACCGGCGCGTAGATGATCAAGCTCGGATCGCTCAGCTTCGACGGATCAAACGCCTGCGTGCGGATCCCCTCGCCGTCCTCGACGAATACGCGGTTCCTGCTGTTGACGCTGCGCCCCATGATAAAATACGCCGTCACTGCCTTCGTTCCGTCCGCGGATCTGCCGATGATAATTCCTCTTCCCGGGTAGCTGTTTTCCTTCAGTTCCTTTTCCAAAGAAATCATTTCCATAACGTCTCCTCTCCTTTCAATAAAAAAAGCCAAACGCCGGACACTTACATGCCCAGACGGTCGGCTCCCCTCGGCTCATACTCCCCGTGGGTTCTCCCACTTCCGTCAGTCATATGAGCAGATTCAACATAACATTAACCGCACAAAAATGCAAGCATTATTTTGTCAGCAGGCTTTTTTGTCTATCCTTCCCATTTTTAGCCTTGTCCACTAGGGACAAATCAAATTATTTCGCGTAACTTTATCGGTCAAAAACAAGTCAGGCCATTTCGTGCAGCTCTGCCTATCAGAAACAGGTCACTCCATCCGTCTGACAGCTCTACTCGATACAAACTTTATGGCATTAGAAACACATTTTTCAAACACTATTCCGGATAAAACGGCAACAAAAACATCTATCAGTAACTCCGCATAACCAAGTTTCGAAATATCAAGTATAATCCTGTCAAAAGCTGGCCTCACAACATAATAAATCATCTGCGTATACATAATATAGTATGACGCACGCCCTATTTTTTCCATTACTCTTCCGCAAACACCTCTGCTCTGATAATCCTCAAAGGAATCCAAAAGAATGTATACGATCGGGAAAACATACAGAACCGCAAGCATTGATGTTCTCTTCCATGGGGAATATATAAATATATGATAGGAATATTTCCAAACATGCGGAAGAAGAATGTACACTACCCCCAATGAAGCCATTGTTCCCAGATGTATTGGGCTTATTTTTCTATCCCGAAATCTGCCCACATACATGCCGAGCGCTATTGCAAACAAATATCGGAAAATGATTACCCTGTAAAGCGCTTTATGAAGTCCGTATGTAGAGCATAAAACTTCATAAATCAAATTCATGAGCCCTACAAGAACGATTCCGTTTGCCTCAAACCGCCTTATCATCCAATAAACAATCGGAGCCAAAAGCACAAACTCAATCATTAAATTGAAGTAGTAAGATCCCTTGCCATACCTGCCGAGAGCTGCTGCTTTAAACACACTCGGCAGTGACAGCGGATTTCCGCCTAAGCATCTAAAGATTAAAAAAAGGCTAAATGCGATTATCATAGGAATTGTAAATCGGATGAATTTCTTTTTCAGCACCGAAAATTCATAAAGTTTCCTAAGCGGTTTGTCTTTCGCACTCAGCGCATAGGTATACCCACTCAAGATCATAAACGCAGGTACCGCCTTGTCCATGGTCAACGTAAACAACGGCATGGTTTTGTTAAACAAGCCTGAATGATTCAGCACCACAAAGATAATACATACGGCTTTTATATAATCAACAATCGTTAAGCGGCAGGTTGTCCCTCCCTTATGCCTGATTTCAATATCATCTGTACTTGCTTTCATTTTCCTATGCCTCCAAAACTCCTACCTGGAATCCCCGCTTAGAGCAGAACTTCATGGTCTTGCCATCACAGCAAATATTCCGCTCCCAGCCAGCCTTTTCATTCTTAGAGCATAGATATCAGCTTGTCCGCTCAAGCATCACGGTCGCTTACAACATTATTTGTATAATGTAGTGCGAGATGTAAGCAGGTTTCATTATCAAGCTCTGAATCCTGCATTATAATAACATTTTCGACATAAAATGGCAAGAAATATATAGTTGCCTATTCCTGCAAGCAAAGCAAATTACTATTTTGGATGGCACCGAAGGAAAATGCCCTATGAGATTTTAACTAATGAAGGCAAGCGATTTTGTGTTTCCTGTCTAATTGTCAGAAAACAGCCGGAACTCTTCATCAATAATACATATCTTGGTTTCGACTGAATTTTGACATGCTTAAAAACCTTTGTACAAACTGGCACAAAAGTTGAAATATAATAAACCAAAAGAGCTCACATCTCAAAGAATAACAGGGGGCTCTTTTTTGATGTTCCAAAACTCTATTTGAAATAGCGAAGATGCAGGAATGCTATCTCGCACTACATTATACAAATAATGTTGTGCATTTTTTATTTATGGGCTCTGACCTTTTTCTCCCGTTTTCCCAGCGCCCTGTCTTCTGATTCTTAATCCTCGAAGCACGCTTTTCGGGAGTGTTTGTTCTGCTCAAGATCTCCTTCATCATCCAATCTACCTTCGCCCTGACCTCTCGCTCAGTTCTCTTGACATAGATTATTGTCGTATTGACGCTGCTATGCCCAAGTAAACAGGCGAGCTGCGCAATGTCATGAGACTTCTCATAAAATGTCCGCGCAAACAATTTCCGAATATTATGCGGAAAAACCTTGCTATCATCAATACCTGTTTTCCCACAAAGACGTTTCATCTGTCTCCAAAAATTACTCCGATCCACCGGCCTCCCGCTTTTCGTTCGAAAAATTACTCCTTCTGTGATTCCCTGTTTTCTTATGTAATCGAACAGCTCTTTCCGCAGCTCATCCGGAATAAGTATTTCCCGGCTTTTCTTTTTGCAGGAAACGCGAATATTCGCATGCCGTCCTTTTCTTTGAATCGCCTCCACGGTAAAATATCTCAGCTCAGAGATTCGAATCCCTGTGCTAGCCAAAACCTTCAGAATCATCTGCAAACGGCTGTTTCTCTCTGCCTCCTTGAGAAGTTTTTGGTATTCCTCCATCGTAAGGCTTTTGTTTTCGGGGCAAAATGGCACTTCCTGTGTGCGAATGCTCGCAACATTGCAATCATCTCTTCCAAGGAATTTAAAAAATACCCTCAGGGAAGCTATCATAGAATTGATACTACTATCTGCATATTTCCCGGATTCGATCAGGTATTCCTTGTATTTTACCGCAATCTCCTTCGCAAGTGGACGACCAGACGCGAAATGGTAGAACGCCTCAGCGTCGCGAAGATATTTTTTGATCGTATGTGGACTTTTTTCATTCGTGCGAAGGTAATAGTCAAATGCCTCAAGTAGATCCTGCGTCAAAATCAATGTTTTCATCAAATAGTTTCTCCTTTCTTAGATAATAATACAAAAAAGATGCCCCACCTTTGGAGCACCCTCTTTCTATATATCTATAACTTGTACAGCCGTGCCTTATATGACCAAACTTTCTTTTACAGCAGCCGGTACCTTGTAAGCGCCGCCAGAATCTCCTGCACGCGCACCATCGCGGCCGGACCCGCCCCGTAATTCTTCGGCGTAACGCTTAAGATGCCTTCGCGCGCGAGCTTCTGCGCCGCTTCCTGCGCAAGCTGCGCCGCGCTCTTCCGTCCGTCCGCCATGCGGCTGAGTATGTATTGAAGCGTGTAGCCCAGCGCGGCCGTCTGCGTCTCGTCCACAATCTGCTCCAGATAGCGCAGATCGATCTCCGTCTTGTCGAGGCTCAGCGTGTCCCAGCCGTGCACGCGCATCTTCTCGATCTCTTTCTTCCGGACGACCTTCTTCAGCCAGACACGCTTCTGCACTGCTTCCTCCGTGAGGCTCACCGCGAGCTGCTTCGCGCGCGCTGTCACGTCCTTCGCCACATAGCAGTCCATCTGCAGCACCGTGTCCGCCACCGAGAGATAATCTCCCGAGCTTCCCGCCACGAGCACCGTCGACACGCCGAGATCGCTGTACAGGCTGCGGATCTTGCGGATGAACGGCGTGATCGGCTCCTTCTCATCCGACACGAGCTGCGCCATCCGTCCGTCGCGCACCATGAAATTCGTCGCAGACGTGTCCTCGTCGATCAGCAGCACGGTGCTGCCGCAGGCCAACGCTTCGACCGTGTTTGCCGCCTGAGACGTGCTGCCGCTGGCGTTCTCCGTCGAGAAACAAGTCGTGTCCGTCTTTGTCGGAAGATTACTGATGAACATCGAGATATCCGTCTCGTGGACGCAGCGCCCCTCCTCAGCGCGCAGCTTGAATGCACTCTCATCTGTCAGGACATACTCCCTCCCGTCGCCCGCGATGTGGTTGTATACACCGCGCTCCAGCGCCTTCAAAAGCGTCGACTTTCCGTGGAAGCCACCGCCTGCGATCACCGTGATCCCCCTGCGGATCCCCATGCCGCGCAACGCCCCTCTGTGCGGCAGCGTAAGCGTCACGGCAAGGCTCTCCGGACTCTCAAACTTCACCGCTTCCTTCATCGGCCGCTGCGACACACCGCTTTCACGCGGGAGCACCGAGCCGTCCCCAACGAACGCCACCAGACCCAGCCGCTTTAGCTCGCCGCGGATAAAATGCTGATCGTCCGCCAGAAAGATCACCTGCTGCAGCTCCCGCTGCATTGCGGGCTGCATGCGAAACGCCTTCTCCGACACCTCCGGCAGCAGATCAAACAGGATCTTCTCCAACTCGCCCGCCGCGATCGTCCGCCCGTAGGCCGGGAAACCGACCTCGATGCGCGCCGTCACCGCCTCCGCGGAAATCTGCATCGCCGTGCGCTCCAGGATTTCCTGACCCGCATAACACGCCGTCACGAGACCACTCTTGCCGGAGCCTTTGCGCTCACGATCCATGCACATCCGCAGACTTCGGTGCAGCCGTCTCAACAGGTAATCCTCCACCGCCATTCTGCGGTGCTTCTGCGCGAAATATTCCCCGGGGATATTGTCCCGGTTACCGTACACGATCCGCACCCTCGATGGCGTCGCGAACGGATCCCCCTGCACATGGTCGATGCACAGGCGGTACGTCCCGAAATCGTATTCTCCCTCGAGCACCTTGTATGCCTTGTATCCCTTATGGTCAATCTGGCGCAGCTGCGCCCTCAGTTCATTCTGTGTTTTCATCCCGTCACCTCGTACTAATTTCTCAAATCCTATCACTTACTCCGACCGCTTGCATCCCTCCGGCCTTTCTTTTCCTGCCGTTCTTCAAAAATCCCTCTCTGTGTCGATTCGATATTGCAAAAACAGGTGCAGTCGACCTGCAAAATCCCATCATCCCCATCTCAAGTCAGATGTAGCCCCTCCACATGCTTCGAGAATCCCCGGAACCGCCACAGGAATACAATCATCCGGAAGATCCAGTCGATAAACATTGCGTACCACACATACTCGACGCCGTGTTGGAAACCTACGATGAACAGGTACGCACAGCCCACCCGAAACGCCCACATGGAAAAGATCGCGACAATCATGGTGAACTTTGCGTCGTTCGCCGCACGCAGCGCGTTTGGCAGCAAAAAGGCAAATGGCCAGACAAGCATTGCAAAACAATGATCCAGTGTCATTCTCGCGGCGATGCGCGACGCCTCACCGGACAAATTGTAAATGTTTACCCAGAGTCCTCGCCCGGCACCCAACACGACCGTCAGAACCGCCAGCATCGCATAGTTGATGACGAGCAACTTTTTGACGTAATATCTGGCCTGCTCGACCTCCTGCGCGCCTACACACTGTCCGACGATTGTCGTCATGCCCAGGCCCAGCGCATTTCCCGGAAGATAGAGAAACATCACCAGATTGCAGGCCACCGCGTAGCCCGCAATGGACGGAGTACCCAGCGTGGAAACCAGACTCTGCAGCGTCAGCTTTCCAAATTGAAACATACCGTTCTCCACGCCGCCCGGTATGCCGATCGAGAGAATCCGGTGGATCATTCTTCCATCCGGTCGCAGATCCGAGACGTGATGAATACGGATCTCATTTCCCGGCTTCTGAAGCAGGAAGAAGATCAATACGGCCGCCGCCATACGAGAGATCAGGGTAGGAATCGCCACACCGGAGACGTCCATGTGCAGCCCGAAGATGCAGATCGCGTTTCCGACAATATTCAGCCCGTTCATGAACAAGGAGACATTCATGGACACTCTGGAATTGCCCGTGGAGCGAAACAGTGCCGCCCCGGAATTGTAGATCGCCAGAAACGGAAACGACAATGTCGTAATCAGATAATAGGTATAGGCGTTGCTCATGACGTCCGCTTCCACCCGTCCGAAAATCAGCGACAACAGATGTCTGCCGCTGAGCAGGAAAATAGCCGTCACCACGGCCGAACCGCCCAGAGTGATCGTGAACAGCTGGCCCGCCGACCGATTCGCCATCTTTCCGTTCTTCATCCCGATGAACTGGGCGCACACCACCGTTCCACCGGCAGTCAGGGCCGCCAGAAACTGGATTACCAGCTGGTTCAAAGAGTCCACAAGCGAAACGCCGGACACGGCTGCCTCCCCAAGGGACGCTACCATCACCACATCCACCATGCCCACGAGCACATTCAAAAGCTGCTCGACGATCAACGGCCAGAGCAGCTGATAGAGCTGGCGGTTGCTAAACAGATAATTTGATCTCTTCACACAAGAAGACCTCTTTTCTTTTGTACGAATTATTTCACATTTTCCATATTTTTCTGCGCTGCAATAGGGTTTTGCCCCGCGTATGCAAAGATCTCAGCCTTTCCCCCAGCGCATATAAAAGCCCAGCAGGCTCCCGCTCACCTTCCCGAGTGCCATCGTGATCACAATCCAGCTCAAGCCCTTTGTGATGCCGAGCCGCCTGCAATAAACCGGAAATACATTGACGACCTCCGCGAGCGCCAAAATCCAGCTTCCCACAAAGATCCCGATAAAAAGTCCGCCGAGTCCCAGGATCCACACGCCGACCGGAAGCCGCAGATCATAGACCGTCAGCAGAGTGCCCGCCACCGCGCCGAGAAGAATCGCGTCCTCATACCAGAAGATCCGCTCTGCCGTGCGCGTGATCCCAATATATCGCGTAATAATTCCAAGCCCAACCATCAGCGCCACAACGCCCCCAGCCACGATAAAACCAGAGGAAAATCCAGTCAGTGCAACCAGCGCCTGCGCCATCCATGTATGTCCCATAACTCTTCCCTCCTGCAGCTGTTATTTACTCATCCTGTCGTCCCAGCCTCTGCAGCATGCTCTCCGGCCCACCTCTCCGGCTTCTGCAGCAGGCATCTCTGCCAGCTTTCCTGGCCCTGACAGCACACTTCCTGGCCTGCTCCGCACAGCAGCCTCTGGGCAGCGGCACTTTTCTATAGCCTGCGCTCCTTGCGATTGCCGGACTCGATCAGCGTCGTGTCGACATCGTCCTCGTACGTGCGCATCTCGACCTCCAGCGGTGTCGGATCCGACAGGTTCTTTTTGCGCGCGAAGTGGTGGAAGAAAATAAGTATGCCGAGTCCCACCCCGATCGAATAGGACAATTCAAGCAACGTGAAACCATCCGAAGCCTCGCCAGTAAAAGTCTCATAGAGCTGCGCGAACAGTGTCGTAATCCCGACATCGTTGTTGAATGCCATGATGGAGAACGCCGCACCGAAGAAGGCTAGCACGCACACGAAAATCGTCTTTCCCCAGCTCAACGCGTCAGACAGCTTGTCCTTCTTCTCCACTGTGATGATAAAATCGGCTTCGCCCAGATTGCTGACCTCCAGATTCGGGAACTCCTTCTGAATCACCTCGATCACGTCGAGCACTGAGAACACATAACGCCCCGGCCCCTTGATAATCTCCGTCGGCAGCCGCAGGACCTTAACCTTGCTCTCCGTCGCCTTGTCGCTGCAATTGATCGAGGCAATGTCCTTCAACATAACGTGCTCATGCTCTGCCTGCACATTCTTGTCGATCTTCAGATACAGCGTGTCACAGCTCATGGGAAGCCTCCTTCCCAATCGGCCGTTGCGCCTCAAACTCCGCGAGCACCGCGTCCGCCTGCGGTTTGTCGGAATCCTGCCCAAAATACCACGCCGCGCCCGCAAAGATCATCAGCGCCGTAATTAAGATCAGATAGCGCGTCAACATTTTCCGTTCCATGCAATCCACCTCTCGCTCTTATTCAGCTGCCGTCTGATCCCATCCGCCCGGGACGACGACAACGTCTATGCCTGCAAACCCCAGGAGAGCTGTCTGCGGTCTCTCACATGGGCTTACATGATTGAGGATAGTATCACCAGATCACACAGAATTATCCATATTTTCTTCGCAATCAGCCGCTATTGGTTCGCGCGTTGCTTCAGATACGCCGTGCGGCCTGTCTCGTAAAGATTGTTTCCTTCACTGTCGATGATGACGACAAGTGGCATCTCCTCTACATACAGCCTGCGCAACGCCTCCGCGCCGAGATCCTCATACGCGATCAGTTCCGCTTCCTTGATGCATTTCGCAAGCAACGCACCTGCACCCCCGATCGCCCCGAAATATACGCCGCCGTACTTTTTCATCGCCTCGACCACCTCTGGCAGCCTTGCGCCTTTTCCAATCATGCCGCGTGCTCCCACGCGCATCATCGCCGGGGCATAGGCGTCCATGCGCCCGCTCGTCGTCGGTCCCGCGGAGCCGATCACCTGACCAGGCTTCGCCGGAGACGGCCCGACATAATAGATCGTCGCATCCTTCGGATCGAATGGAAGCTCCTCCCCGCGCGCGAGTGTCTCGCACATGCGCTTGTGCCCGGCATCCCTGGAGGTGTAAACTGTCCCGGTCAGATACACCGTGTCACCTGCATGGAGCGTCCGCGCCAGCTCCTCGGTGAGCGGCAACGTGATATGTCGCTGATTTTCGGTCTTTTCTGTCTTAGGTTCCTGCTGCTCTCCTCCGGCGGACGACAAAGTAGTGTACTTTTCCATCTCAGATCACCTCCGTCATGTGCCGTGTCACGTGGCAACTGATATTGATTGCGCACGGCATGCCCGCGATATGCGTCGGCATCGTCTCAATGTTGAGTCCGAGCGCCGTCGTCCTTCCACCGAAGCCCTGCGGACCGATGCCGAGACAGTTGATCCTCTCCAGCATTTCTTCCTCGAGCCTTGCATAGAATGGATCCGGATTCCGCGAATCCAGCGGGCGAAGCAGTGCTTTCTTCGCCAGAAGCGCCGCCTTGTCAAATGTCCCGCCAATCCCAACGCCGACCACCATCGGCGGACAAGGATTCGGCCCCGCCGTCTCCACCGTCTCCAAGATGAAGTTCTTGATTCCTTGCAGCCCGGCAGATGGCTTAAACATGCGGATCGCGCTCATGTTCTCACTGCCGAAGCCCTTTGGCCCAACTGTCACTTTAATCTGCTCGCCCGGCACAATCTCCGTGTAGAGCATCGCCGGCGTATTGTCCTCCGTGTTTCCGCGGCGCACCGGATCCTTCACGACCGACTTGCGCAGATAACCTTCCCTATAGCCGCGACGCACGCCCTCGTCCACCGCCTCGCGCAGATCGCCATTCGCAATGTGCACATCCTGTCCAATCTCCAGAAATACACACGCCATGCCCGTATCCTGGCAGATCGGTACCTCATTCTCATCCGCGATCTCGTAGTTCTCGATGATCCTGTCCAGAACGTCCTGTGCGATTGTCCAGTCCTCACATGCGCGGCAGTCCCGAATCGCACATTTCACATCCTCCGGAAGCTGCTCGTTCGCCTTGATACACAGCCGTTTTACAACGTCCGTGATCATCTCCGCCTGAATCTCTCTCACCGTCTCTCCTCCTCTTTTGCAGCTGTTTCATAACCATAGCCCTGATATAGGCTTTTATCCGTTTTCTTTTTCTGCAATGCACCTTATCATACCAAGTACCCGAAATTCCTGCAAGTGGCAATTACGCTTTTGTGCCATGTTTTTGACGGCACCGGAAATATTTTTAAATTTGTCTGTCCAAACCGTAAACTGCCGTACGGTTTTCTTCTCATTTTCTCTGTTTTATTTATTCTAACGGTTAATCAACAAAAACAAAACTGTTTACGTCCCCGCCTCGCGCAGCTTCTTCAGGATCCGCTTCTCAGCGCGTGACACTTGCACCTGGGTCATTCCAAGCCGTTCGGCCACCTGAACCTGTGTACAGTCTTCAAAATAGCGCAGCCGGATGATCTCCTGCTCATCTTCTGACAAAAGCTTCAGAAGACCCAAAAGCAGCATGCGATTCAAGAGCTCTTCGTTGCGGTCCTTGTTGTCTGGCAAACGATCTCCCAGCAACACCGGAGTCCCATCCCCGCTGTAAATCGTCTGGCTCAGTGACTCCACCTCCGACATTGCCTCCATCGCGAGCACAAGGTCCTCGGCACTGATTCCGGTCTCCTGCGCGATCTCCTCCACCGTCGGCTCCCTCCCGCCACGCTTCTCCAGCAAGTCGCGCGCCCGGTATGCTTTTGCCGCTTCTTCCTTCAGGATTCTGCTCACCTTGATCATCCCATCATCGCGCAGGAAACGCTTGATCTCACCGGTGATCATCGGAACCGCATACGTCGAGAAACGAACCTCATAAGAACAGTCAAAATTGTCAATCGCCTTCAGCAGACCAATGCACCCGATCTGCACCAAATCCTCCTGGTCACAGCCGCGCCCCTGAAACCGGTGCACCACCGTGAACACAAGCCCCATGTTCTCCTCTACCAATTGTTCTCTGGCATTTTTATCCCCCTCGTGAACCCGTTTAATCAGCGCAAGGGTGTGCTCCATCTGCCAGATCACGACCTTTCCTGTTTATTCCAGATTAGTTTCCCGGGCTGCCCGTCTGCCGTTTGTGAGGCCTCCTGTGTATCCTTCGCCACAGTACCGTCTGTCCGTTTTGTCACAACAGGCTCCCGCTCCTCCCGGGAAATCCGCTTGCGCATTTTCACGCACGTCCCCCGCCCAGGCTCGGACTCTACCTCGAGCGAGTCCATAAACGCCTGCATAAAGGAAAATCCCATTCCAGCCCGGTCACATTCCTCCTTCGTCGTATAAAGAGGCTCCATCGCAAGCGCCACGTCCGCGATCCCCTTGCCTTCGTCTCGCACCTCCACATACAGTTCCTGTCCCTCAATTCTGCCCAGGATCGTGACTTTTTCTACTCTTCCCTCATAGCCGTGTATGATGGCGTTTGTGACCGCCTCCGACACAGCAGTCTTGACATCCGCCACTTCCTCCAGCGTAGGATTGAGCTGTGTCATAAACGCAGCCACTGTCACCCGGGCGAATCCTTCGTTGCAGGAACGACTGTCAAATTCCAGTTTCATCTCATTTTGCTGCATAGTGTGCTCCCCCTTCGTCTGATACAATTTACAACACAAACGTTTCAGCCTGAATCAGATCGTCAATATAGTTCTGACTGCTGCGGCAATCCCTCATATATGTCGATCACCTTGTAGATCCCTGACATCGTCAGGATTTTTCGCATCTGTTCCCCCACGCGAATCGCCAAAACGTTCCCGCCCATAAAGCGCATCATCTTGTATCTCCCGATAATCATTCCAATTCCCGAGCTGTCCATAAAGCTTGTCCCACCAAAATCAAACATCAGACTGCGAATGTTTCGCGTGCGTATCAGCCGGTCTGCCTCTGCCCGAATCTGCTCCGCGCTGTGGTGGTCAAGCTCAGCCGGAAGATGGATCGTCATCACCGTACCCGCGATCGTAAATACCTGATTCATATTGTTTCCTCCTTTAGCTTTGAATCATTTTATTGACAACTGCCAAAGGCAGCGCCTCTCCTTCCCAATTGCCAGTAAAAAAAGAGACCGTCACCGAAGTATCTCATCTTCTGTAACAGTCCCTTGTTCTGGATTTCCCTATATCTATTCTACTATATTCAAATCATAACACAAAGCTTTGCCTGACATCGGCTTTCCCTACTGCTGTCCCGGAAGCGGATTACCATAGACGTCATACTCTATGCCGGTATACGGATCCGTCCACGCTGGATAAATCCCACTCGCATAGTCGTATCCCTGATCCGTGGTTCCGGAATCGGTATAGCCGGAACCGTCTGTCGTCGTCCCGCCGTTGCCCTGGTCGCCGTATACCGTGATGTTGCCATCCCCGGCCGCGCCCGCATTCTCGCCTGTCGTCGCGTCTCCGAGGCCACTCAGATCCTGCGCTCCCGTGTCCTGTCCAGCTGTGTATCTGCCGGTAGACATATATCCCGAAAGTCCATACTGCTGCGCAATATTCGGATAATACTGCTGAATCTGATTAAAAACGTTATCTGCTTTTGCAGAATCCCCGAGATAGTAATAGGACATTCCAAGATACAGCAGCGCGTCTCCGTGATTTGCCTGTGTGCGATCCGGATCGCAGTCAACTGCCTTCTGAAGCTGAGTCGCCGCTGTCTGGTAATCCGGCAGCACATACGCCGATGTACCTGCGTTATAGTACTGTGTAAACAGGCTTCCCTGCGCCGCCCCGGCAAGTGTCTCATACAGGTCCTTCGCATTGCCGTCAAAATTGGAAGCATCCAGATTCGTGATCATATTGGCAGCCGTAGCGGCATCTCCTCCCACATACACCTTTGCGATGCCGAGCAATTCATCATAACCATCTGCCTTCGCAAGTGCATTATCGCGATCGTTCTCTGCATCCTCTACCTGCGAAACATATCCATCAATCTCATCCTGAAGCTCCTGCACCTTGACCGACTCCGTGGCAAGCTTCGTGTTCGCGTCCGTCACCTGGCGATTTGCCTCGTCATTGACAGACTGGCGATTTGCGGGGACAATGAGAAACCATACGATCGCGCCGCCGAGCAGAATTCCGAGTGCAATGTTAATAAAGGTCGCAATTCCAGAACTATCGCGGAACGTGGTCGGCTGTATGACCATCTCTGTCCCGCTCATATAGCGAAGCGTCCCCGACACATCCTGCTCTGTATTCTTCTCCTGCCGCTTATACTTGCGCACAAGGTTTGTAGTTCTGCCTGTTGTCTCCTCAATCTCCTGGAGGTATCGCAATGTCGTCGTGTTCGTCGTGTCAATGTTCAACGCCTTGCGAAGCAGCTTTCTCGCCCGCTCATACTCCTGTCGCTTCATATACAAGAGCGCGAGAAGCTGGTAAGCCTTGACAAACTTTGAATTCTGGCTGAGCACCTTTTTGAGCTGGATGATCGCCATATCCTCGTTGTCTTCCCTGCAGTATGTAACGCACTGATTGTACTTGCGGATCGTCTGATTGATCGTGTCAAGGCGGTTTTTGTTTGTCTGAAGCTCGTTAATGTAATGATCCGCAAGATTGTCCGACGGCTGAAGGTTCTTGCTGATCACCCACTCACAGAGAGCCGAGACCGCCTCCCCGGTCTCGAAATAGCAAAGACCCAGAAGATTTCTGGCATCTGTGTTTTCTTTGTTAAATTTCAGGCTACGCTGCAGACAGGTAATCGCTCCCTTCATATCCCTGATCAGCGCTTTCTCTAACCCCTCATTATACAGAAGATTGGAAATTCGGACAATGCGCTTCTGAATCGTGATGTCGGCGCCGCATCCCGTACAATAATCAATTGCTGCCAGAGGGGTATTACAGTAAATACACCTCATGGATCAATTCCCCTGCTTTCTGTTCTTTTTATCTTCCTTGAGCATCTCTTTCAAAATGTCTGTAACATCGGTCAGATCACGGCTGTAGATCGCATCCTCCGCCTCGTTCACATCCATGCTCGGATGGAATTTTTTCAGTTCCTCTTCGTAATTAATCATCTGTTCCTCTCCTCAGCAAAACCTTTTTCAGTTCCCCTACCAGATATAGTGAGCCCGCGCAAAACAACATGCTGTCTCCCCTACGCGCAAGCGCCTCCTCGAACGCATCCCTCACGTCGGCCTTCGCGATGACCGGAACATCCGTATACCTGCGGAACACCTCCGCGAGTGTCTCTGCCGGCACGACACGCGCGCCGCCCACCTGCGTCACCACGACAAACTCTGGCCGCATGTCCTCACAGATCTCCCGGATCATCTTCTCATATTCCTTCTCGACAACCGCCGAGAACAACAGCGACACCGGCATACGCCCACGAACGTCCGCAGTGGTCCGGATAAACTCACGGATCCCATCCGCATTGTGCGCACCGTCCAGCACCACGCCCGGCATTACGGTCTCCATCCTGCCCTGCCAGCGCGCCGCCCGGATGCCCTCTACGATCACCTCATCACTGATCGTCCCACGCTGCGCCCTGAATTTCTCCTGATCAGCGACAACCAGCGCCGCCATGGCCGCAAGCGAACTGTTCACGACCTGATACTCGGCGAGAAACGGGACTGTGATCCGCAGCTTTTTCGCTGTATCAAGTTTATCATAACTGCAATCGAGCATAAAATCAATGCTTTTATCCGTTTTTGCCAGTATTTCGCACATCGAATCGTCGTAGCGGTACACCGGCGCATGCATTTTCTCCGCCTGGGAAAGGATCACCTGCTCCGACTCCGGATTCCTTCCGTCGTAAATCACCGGGACGCCTTCCTTGATGATCCCGGCCTTCTCCGCGGCGATCTTTGCCACAGTATCGCCCAGATATTCCATGTGGTCGAGGCTGATGCTCGTGAGCACACAGGCAATCGGCCGCTCGACAAGGTTCGTCGCGTCCAGACGGCCGCCAAGCCCGGTCTCCAACACAAGGTACTCCACCCCAGCCTCCTCAAACATGAGCAGTCCCGCCGCAAACAGAAGCTCAAAATAGGCCGGATGCGCATACCCATCCGCAATCATCGCATCGATCTCCCGCTTCACACGCACAAAAGCATCTGTGAACGTCTCGTGCGATACCGGAACCCCATCCACCTGAAAACGCTCCGTGATCTCGACCAGATGCGGCGAAGTGAACAGCCCTGTCCGCTTCCCGGCTTTCTCGAGAATCGACGCGAGGAACGCGCAGACAGAACCCTTTCCGTTTGTCCCTGCCACATGGATTACCTTCATCCCGCGCTCCGGATTCCCGAGCCTGCGGATCAGCTCCGCCGTGTTCTCCGGCTTGTTCTTTTTCGTAAATTTCGGCGTGCTCTCTATATACTCGACTGCTTCCGTATAGTTCATGGCTTTATCCTCTGCTTTATTCTTTAAATACGCTACCAATATACCACAATCCCCCTTTTATTCAAGAAATTTTTTTCGCACAATTCGCTAAAAAGTATATATTTTCTTAATTTTTCATACTTCCATTCTTTGCTCTATGGACAATGAAAAAAAACGATGGTATAATAGCGCCATCTTATGAATTGTTTGTTCACATAAAGGAAAGGGAGGATTTTAGTTTATGAAAAAAAGGTTTCTTATGGGCTTCGCGGTCGTTGCGGCAGCTTCCATGCTCTGCGGATTTGACAGCGCCGAGACACTCGACTCGCTCAGCGAGAAGATGGCGGCAGTAGAGGTTGATATGAAGAGCGTATCAATGAATATGGATTGTCATATGGATGTAGGGCTCCCCACTAATTATCAAAATATAATACCACTCATTGTGGACTATCCTATGCAGATAGACTGTACGCTGGATCCGGTCGCGATAAAAGTAGACGGTTCGGTAACCGCAGAAATAGGCAGTGGTGCAGATGCAGAACAGGCAACGCAGCCGCTCGAACAATATATGGTGATGGACGAGGGCAGCATCATGACTATATATGAGATAGATGAATCGGGAGCCTGGACAGCACAGTCTACAGACATCGGTATCGATCTGAAGGAATTTACAGAAGCCGCTTCCGGTCAGTCCATGTCGTATTCTGATATGGCCGAGTGGGGACTGAATTTTGAACTCGCACCGGAAGCTGCAGATGTAGACGGCGCTGAGTGCTATCTGATCAGCTGTGCGCTTGATTTTGATACGTTAAACACACTCCTTGCGAAAGTTTCAGAGATGACAGGAGAAGATCTCACAGCGAATCCAAGGGTCAGCTCGTATCTTAAATTATTTGAAGGGCACATGATGAATGTTGAATACTATGTGGATGCTTCGACTTATCTTCCGTCCAAGCTTCACATGGACACGAGTGGCGACGCTGTCTCTGAAATCAGCCCGGATGCTATGGTGTTGAACGCTTTCTCTCTCGATGCGACGATAAGTTACGATACGGTAGACGAAATCGTCATCCCGGACGAAGCGCTTGCTGCGCCTGTTTCAGAAATCGATCTGTCGGCTCTGGACGCGGCTGCGGCCGGCATGGATGCGGAAACGACTGACACAGATGCGGCTATGGCTGAGTGACAAATGTAGCAGCTGTGACTGGCACAGTGTACCTGTAGCTGGATGACGTATGACGCAGCTGCAACCAGGCGGTTTCTTGTTTCGGAAAACGGCCCACGGGCGCCTTCGGCAGTCCGTGGGTTTTTCTGACTCTTTTTTCTGATTCTTCGTCAGAGGTTGGCAGGTGTTGGGATAAGTTTTTCCTCTGTAGACAGCGCAATGGATTGATGCTATAATTTTGTCGTTCCGAAGAACTTTTCTATCAAACTAATGTCAAAATAAATGAAAAGGAATTTACCTGTTATGAGAAGACGGTTTCTTATCAGTCCGACTATCGTTGCCATATCCTTTCTGCTCGCCGGCGGATGCATCCATGCCGAGACGCTTGATTCGCTCAGCGAGAAGATGTCCGCCGCGGCTGCCGACACAAACAGTATGTCAGCCACAATCGAGCTGAATCTGAGGGCGAGCCTTCATGCCTTTGACAGCACAAATGCCTCTGGTATGCCGCTCACTGCCTCCGCCTCTATTCAGACCGACTATACCAGGAATCCTGTCGCAATTAAGGCGGACGGTTCGTCCCGGGTAGCCATCCTGATGTCCGGGTCTCCGACGCCGTTAGGACTTTACGCAGTGACGGACGAAGCCGGCGTCATGACAACCTTCCGGAGGGACCCTGTGACCGGTGCCTGGAAAGTGACGTCCTCAGACGGGAGCGACCTGACCGTGTTCGTGAAGTCCATCTCGGACGCTGCCATGTCATTTGACCGGCTGGCAGGATTGGGACTGGATTTTGAACTTGCCCCGGAGACAACCGACCTGGACGGTGACGAGTGTTATCTGCTTAGCTGTACGGCAGACTACGCTTTGCTGGACGAGGTCATCCGGCAAACGGACGAAAAAATCGGCTATGATCTCACTGAAAATGAGGATATCGGCTGGCTCCTTCCTCTGCTTGACGGAATGCAGATGAACATTGAATATTATGTCGACACCGCTACCTTCCTTCCGGTCAGGGTATACATCAACCTGAACGACAGCGATCTGGCGGAGGTTGAATCGTTCATCGGCGGCACAATCAGCCTGGATGACTGCTCTCTCGATATGAAGATCGCCTGCAATACCGTCGACGAAATCATCGTTCCGGACGAAGTGCTCGCGGAGGCGTTAGATGCGGACGTCGATGTACCCTCAGTAACGGGCGACACCGGGGAAACAGAGTCGACAGACATTGCAGGTTCTTAACGGTTCTTTAATCAGACACGGGATCGGAGATTTTACCATGAATGAAAAAGCGCTACGGGTTTTGGAATACCCGAAGATCATAGAAAAACTGACGCAATGCGCCGGGTCACAGCCCGGCAAGGAGCTGTGCCGCCGTCTGGAGCCTTCTTCTGACCTGGCAGAAATACGCCGCATGCAGCGCGAGACGAGCGACGCTGTCAGTCGTCTCTGCCGTCGCGGAAGCGTATCGTTCTCCGGCCTGAGCGACATCCGCGGTTCACTGAAGCGTCTGGAGATCGGCGGCTCGCTGAATATCGAAGAGCTCTTGAGCGTATGCCGCCTTTTGGAAACCACCGCGCGGGTGAAGGCGTGGTCCCGCAGCGAAAACCGCGAGGACATGCCCCAGGATTCGCTTGAAGAGATGTTCTCCGGCCTACAGCCGCTTACCCCTCTCAGCACGGAAATTCGTCACTGTATCATCTCTGAGGAAGAGATCAGCGATGACGCGAGCCCTGGTCTGCGACAGGTACGCCGCTCCATCCGGCTTGCCAACGAAAAAATCCGCACGCAGCTCGCCTCCATGGTAAACGGCTCGGCACGGACTTACCTGCAGGATGCCGTCATCACACAGCGAAACGGTCGTTTTTGCCTCCCGGTCAAGGCCGAGTATCGCGGACAGGTGCCAGGCATGATCCACGACCAATCTTCCAGCGGTTCGACCCTGTTTGTCGAGCCGATGGCAATCGTCAAGTTGAATAACGACCTGCGCGAGCTTGAGATTCGCGAGGAAAAAGAAATTGAAATTGTCCTCGCAAACCTGAGCGCATCAGTCGCAGAACAGAGCGAACCTTTGCATTCCAATGTCTTGCTCCTTACAGAGCTCGACTTTATTTTCGCGCGCGCGCTCCTCTCCCGCTCTTACAATGGGACCGAGCCGGAGTTCAATATAGAGGGCCGCGTGCGCGTCAAGAAGGGCCGTCATCCGCTGCTCGACCCAAAGAAAGTTGTGCCGGTCGACATCCATATTGGGGACGATTTTACCTTACTCGTGATCTCCGGTCCAAATACCGGCGGCAAGACCGTCTCGCTCAAAACCGTGGGACTGTTCGCATTGATGGGACAAGCGGGGCTGCACATCCCGGCGTTCGATCACTCGGAACTGGCAGTATTTGACGAAGTCTATGCCGACATCGGGGATGAGCAGAGCATCGAGCAGAGCCTGAGCACGTTTTCGTCCCACATGACAAATATCGTCTCTTTCTGGGAGAAAGCAGACGAGCATTCTCTTGTCCTCTTCGACGAGCTCGGAGCAGGCACGGATCCGACCGAGGGCGCCGCTCTCGCGATCGCGATTCTCTCCAGTCTGCATCGTCGTGGTATACGCACGATCGCAACGACACATTACAGTGAGCTGAAGATATTTGCTCTCTCGACGCCCGGCGTCGAGAACGGCTGCTGCGAATTCAATGTGGAGACACTTCGCCCGACCTACCGCCTGCTGATCGGCATCCCGGGCAAGAGCAACGCATTCGCGATCTCCGAGAAGCTGGGGCTCCCGGATTACGTGATTGAGGAAGCGAAGGGACACCTGCGCCAGCAAGACGAGGATTTCGAAGATGTGATCGCGGATCTCGAATCGAACCGCGAGAAGCTTGAGCGCGAGCAGGAAGAGATCGCCCGCTATCGCCAGGAAATCGAAGAATTGAAAGACAGGCTCGCCCGCAAGGAGGAGAAGCTTGAGTCCAGCCGCGACGCGATCCTGCAGAAGGCACGCGAGGATGCCCAGGCGATTCTGCGCGACGCCAAGACCTACGCGGACGAATCCATCCGCCGCTTCAACAAGATGGGCGGGAGTTCCCGCGAGATGGAACAGGAACGCACGAAGCTGCGCGAGCACATGTCCGAGCTTGAGAAAAACATGTCCGCGAAGACGGAGAAAAGGCCGAAGAAAGAACTGTCCGCCGCCGAGTTGCGCATCGGCGACAGCGTCAAGGTGCTCAGCATGAATCTGAAGGGCACAGTCAGCACGAAG
>CANQEB010000012.1 GCA_947594085.1 uncultured Lachnospiraceae bacterium
GGGGCAGTACGTCAGATAAAGGAAGATGCAGAGGAAAGGAGAATTGAGAGATGGGCGAGAAAACAGTCACGCTGAGCATTGTTTCGGCGGAGATGTTGGAGGAATATCGGGAGCTTCATACCGAGTACGAAGACCTCATGCAAAAGATACATGACATTGACACGTATCACCCAGAAGACGACGAAGCTCTGATTCGCGTGGCGCTCGGTAGAGCTATCGACGATATAAAGGATAGCGTCAATGAGATGAAGCGCATGAAGGAGGGGTGACACCATGAAGCTCAAGACATACGCCGCAGTCGTGACAGCTGCGCTGGCGATGGTAGTAACGGCACTGGTGCTATGGGCGGGGACAAGGCTTCCACTGCAGGACGTGATTGCGTTTGCGCTGGCGGCTTATTATGTTGGCCTTGTCGGAGCGTTCGCGGTAATTGAACGAATGGAAAAGCACCACCAGAGATGTCTGGCGGCGAAGATTGTTACGCTGGTGCAGGCGGAGATGGACAGGAGAAAGGAGGAGGCATCGTGATCGAGGCGACGGAGTGTGCGCTGGTGGACAAGGCGGTGGTGCAGAGGCTCCGCGAGGAGGCGAAATCTGACAGGGAGAGCGGATACACGTCACGTGTCATGCGCGGCCTTACGACAACAGCTGTTTTGAGGGAACTTGATTTATGGGAGGACATAAAAGAACCAGCTAAAAAGGAGGCGGAAAACGGCATGGATTATGGCATGGAGCATGTGATCGAGAGGATACAGGCTTGTTGTCGGGAACAGAAGTATTCCGATTACTGGCAAGCGGTTGCGGTTGCCAGAGGCACGTTAGAGGCTGCCGAATATCTGGAGCCTGACAGAACCTACACAATAACAGAGGTGTGCAGATTGCTGGAGGCGTTGCATGACATCGATCATACGAATGCGCAGCAAAAAGAAATGCCCTGAGCCGACCGAAGCAAACAGGGCAGAGAAAAAAATCTCAAGTGCATTATAGCACGGAAAGGACATATCGACAATGGTTGAAAAGAAATTTCGTTTAACATTTTTTGAACAGATCTTAGGCACAGCAAGCAGCAATAAGGAAATCCACGCAGAATTTATCGCGAGCAAAGCGCCGGATGCGCCGAGCAGAGAGGAAGAGATCGAGTCGATCGGCGTCGAGGAAGAGATCAAGAAGAGCACGACGGTGTTCAGCAGGAGCCCGGAAGGGAAGCCGATCCTGTTCGATTATCAGATCAAGGGCTTCTTCAAAAACGCCGCCAAAGCATGTAGCTACATAGGCGGCAAGGAGAAGTTGACCGCGTATAAGACAAAAATCGACAACCTGGTGTTCGTCAATGAGCGCATGATCGAGCTCCAGCTGCCGGAGGGCGAGGAGACTGGAAGTTGCCAGAGACCGCTCCGGGCGGATGGGCCGCAGGGGCCGCGCACGGCATTGGCCAACAGTGAATCCTGCCCGCCAGGAACAGTGATCGAGTTCACCGTCAAGGTTCTGGTGGATGATCTGATGGAGCACGTGATTCGTTGGTTGGACTATGGAGAGCTGAACGGCATCGGTCAGTGGCATAACTCCGGCTGCGGGCGCTTTAAGTGGGAAGAGATCGCTGCGGAATAGCTGGGGAATTGCGTTGCTCTGAGATGCCCGGCGATGGAGAAGCATTGTGTAGACATGAAGAGACGGCAATGGCATGGCTTTGACAAGACTCGCACCGATTAGCAATGGAATGGCATAGATAGGCAGCGCAACGACACGGAGAAGCGATGCAGAGAAGGGAAATGAGGCGGCATAGCACAGCGTTGCCATGAAGTGATTGGCAGTGGAACGGCCCGGACTCGAATCGATAGGCCAGAAAATGCTGTGGAATAGCGGTGAATTGAATTGATGCGAAATGCCATGGAAAAGAAATGAGCTGGATTGCGGAGAAGAGGCATAGCAGCACTTCGACAAAAACAAGACAGGCCCACAAGGCCGGAAAGGATGGTTATGGAAGATATTTTGAAAGAAATGCGGACAAATGCAGCATGAAAGATGACAGCGTTGGAAAGGGGAAAGAATAAAATGGAAAAAACAACTAAGATCAACATTGTTGAGACAGAGAACGTGAAACGGGTTAAGGCCGTGCAGATGGAGCCGAAGGAGACAGGGCTCACGATAATCGGAGGAAACAACGGCGAGGGGAAGACATCCGTACTGGATGCGATTGCTTGGGCGTTGGGAGGGGATAAGTACCGCCCGTCCCAGCCGACACGGGATGGGTCTGCCACGCCGGGATACATCCGCATCGTCCTGAACAACGGCTTCGTCGTCGAGCGGAAGGGTAAAAACAGTGACCTGAAGGTGACGGATCCGTCCGGGAACAAGGCTGGACAGCAGCTCTTGAATGAGTTTGTCGGGCAGTTTGCGCTTGATCTGCCGCAGTTCATGAATGCCCCAACGAAGGCAAAAGCCGACACGCTGCTCCGGATCATTGGGATTGGCGACAGGCTTTCCGAACTGGAAAGGCAGGAAAAGGATCTGTATGCAGAGCGCACCATCGTCGGGCGCACGGCTGACCAGAAAAAGAAGTTTGCCGATGAGCAGCCGTATTATCCGGACGCTCCGGAAGACCTTGTCTCTCCGACAGTATTGATCCGGCAGCAGCAGGACATCCTCGCACGTAACGGCGAGAACCAGAGAAAGCGGGAGCGGGCTGCTAGCCTTGCCCATACTGTGAAGCATTACGAGCAGATGGTATCCGGACTCCGCGCACAGATTGAAGAGAACGAACAGAAACTCAGGGAAGCCAGGATTGACTATGAGACTGCCTGCAAATCCGCCCAGGACCTGCAGGATGAATCTACAACTGAGTTGGAAGAGAGCATTGCGAACATCGAAGAAACCAACCGAAAGGTACGCGCCAATTTGGACAAGGCCAAAGCCGATGATGACGCACGGGATTATGAGCGCCAGTACGATGAGCTTACAGGTAAATTGAATGACGTGCGGAAACAGAAATCAGCCCTTCTCAATTATGCAGACCTGCCACTCCCCGACCTGTCCATACAGGATGGCGAGCTCGTATATAAGGGTCAGAAATGGGACAATATGTCCGGCGCGGAACAGCTGAAAGTCTCGACTGCCATCGTCCGGAAACTGAACCCAAAGTGCGGTTTCGTCCTACTGGATAAACTCGAACAGATGGACCTCAAGACGCTCCGTGAGTTTGGTGAGTGGCTTGAGTCTGAAGGGCTTCAGGCGATCGCGACGCGTGTGAGTACCGGCGATGAATGCAGCATCATTATCTCTGACGGATATGTGAAAGGGACGGATATCCCTGATACGCCACCCGTCAGGTCTTGGAAAGGGGAGTTCTGATGAAGATTACAAGAGGGAAGATACCTGGAGCAAAAAAGGTTGTGATATACGGTCCCGAGGGGATCGGAAAAAGTACATTTGCCAGCCAGTTCCCGGATCCGCTGTTCATTGATACGGAGGGGAGCACAAAGGAGATGGATGTCGCGAGGACGGAAAAGCCATCCTCCTGGGACATGCTGCTGTCGCAGGTCGACGAGGTGGTCCATGATCCGTCCATCTGCAGAACGCTCGTCGTCGATACGGTGGACTGGGCGGAACAACTCTGCATTGAGTCGATTTGTTCGAAGCATCAAAAGGATGGTCTGGAAAGCTTCGGGTATGGCAATGGCTATGTGTATGTCAAGGAAGAGTTCGGGCGTTTCCTGAACCATCTTTCCGATGTTGTGGAGGCCGGCGTCAATGTTGTCCTGACTGCACACGCTCAGCTCCGTAAGTTTGAACAACCGGATGAACTGGGGGCGTACGACCGGTGGGAACTGAAACTCGGGAAAAAGACTTCATCCCAGACCGCGCCGCTCGTGAAAGAGTGGAGTGACATGCTTCTTTTTGCTAATTATAAGACATTCTCGGTAGCAACAGACGAGAAGGGCAAGAAGCACAAGGCGCAGGGTGGGGAACGGGTCATGTACACGTTGCACCATCCGTGCTGGGATGCCAAGAACCGGTACGGGCTGCCAGGTGAGTGTCCACTCACCTATGAAGTGATCCGCGACATCATCGAGCCGACAGGATCTGCTTCTGTGAGCACAAGCACAGTGGCCACAAAGCCGTCCCCGGATACAGCGACAAGGTCTTCAGAATCACCAGTGACACAGGACAAGAAGCCTGTGGCGCCGGCAGAAAAGCTGCGTGAAGCAGCGGCAGACAATGTAGTCGGGCCGATGGCACAGACAGAACTCCCGATCAATAAGCCGGAACCTGAATTGTCCAAAATCTCAGTCAAACTGGATGAGAGGATTCCGAAAGCACTGCGTGACCTCATGGAAGCCGATGGGATCTGCGACTGGGATGTTGAGAACTTTGTTGTTGCAGAAGGCTACATCCCATACGGGACAAAGATATGGGATTTTGATTCAATGAATCCTGGGATCATCGACGGTTTCCTTGTAGCAAAATGGACGTCCGTCGTATGCCCGGCAATCAGGGAAATGAAAGAAAAACAGGAAGTACCATTTAATTAAAAACAGGAGGACAAGAAAAAATGGCAGAGAATTTCGAAAAAGAGTTAGGTTGGGAAGATGAGATTCAGAAAGACAATTCATTTATTGAGTTTCCAGAGGGGGACTATGACTTTGTGATTGACCATTTTGACCGCAGCCGGAGCAAGGGATCAGACAAGATCCCGCCGAGCAATATGGCTGTTGTTTTCTTCAGGATCAAGAACAAGCATGGCGAAGAAATCCTCATCCGCGAGAACTTCATCCTGCATACGCGCCTGGAGTGGAAACTGTCAGAGCTGTTCCGCAGTGTCGGGCTGAAAAAAGAGGGGGAAGCACTCCGCATGAACTGGCCTGCGCTGGTCGGCAAGACCGGGAAATGCCATGTGACGCTTGATCCTGACCAGAAGGACCCATCTAAGAAATATAACCACATCAATAAGTTGTACCCGAAGGAGCTCAGGTCGTGGGGGAGTGGTAACTGATGGAATTAAGGCCATACCAGAATGAAGCAAAGGATGCCGTTTTTGGGGAATGGGAAAAAGGTACGCGCCGGACACTCCTTGTGCTTCCGACCGGATGCGGAAAAACGATCGTGTTCGCAAAAGTGGCGGAGGAATGTGTCCGAAAAGGACGCAGGGTTCTCATACTTGCACACCGTGTGGAGCTGCTCGAACAGGCCGCAGACAAGATCGCCGCGGCGACAGGCCTCGGTTGTGCAACGGAAAAAGCAGAAGAGTCTTGTCTGGACAGTTGGTTTCGTATCGTGGTCGGGTCAGTACAGACAATGATGAGGGATAGGCGCCTTGGCCAGTTCCCCGAAGATTACTTTGGCACGATCATTATCGACGAGGCGCATCACTGCCTGTCAGATAGCTACCAGAAGATACTGGATCACTTCCAGGATGCAAACGTGCTTGGTGTTACTGCAACGCCTGACCGTGGCGACATGCGCAACCTCGGCCAGTATTTTGAATCTTTAGCATATGAGTACACGCTGCCAAAAGCGATCCGGGAAGGTTATCTTTGCCCGATCAAAGCGCTGACGCTTCCACTTAAGATTGACATGTCATGGGTGGGCGTGCAGGCCGGGGATTTCAAAGCAAGCGAAATCGGTACCGCCTTGGATCCGTATCTCGGACAGATTGCCGAGGAAATGAAGCAGCACTGCCAGGGCAGGAAAACGGTCGTTTTCTTGCCCCTGGTAAAAACTTCGCAGAAATTCAGGGACATTTTAATCGGGCACGGTTTCCGCGCTGCGGAAGTAAACGGCGAGAGCAGTGACCGTGCTGAGGTGCTGGCTGCATTCAGCCGTGGCGAATATGATGTTCTATGCAATTCCATGCTGCTCACGGAAGGTTGGGACTGTCCTGCGGTTGACTGCATCGTCGTACTCCGGCCGACGAAGATCCGGAGCCTTTACTGTCAGATGGTGGGGCGTGGCACCCGTCTCTGCGAAGGAAAGGACCATTTATTGCTGCTTGACTTCCTCTGGCATACGGACAGGCACGAGTTGTGCCATCCCGCAGCGCTGATTTGTCAGGATGGCGAAGTTGCAAAGCAGATGACAGCCAATATTAAAGAGGCCGGATGTCCTGTAGACATTGAAGAAGCTGAAAAGCAGGCGAGCGCAGACGTCCAGATAGCCCGAGAGGAAGCCCTTGCAAAACAGCTGGAAGAGATGCGGCGCCGGAAGAAAAAACTTGTGGATCCACTTCAGTTTGAAATGTCTATACAAGCGGAAGACCTTTCAGGATACGTTCCGGCATTTGGTTGGGAGATGGCCCCACCGTCAAGTAAGCAACTGAGTACACTCGAGAAGCTTGGGATATTCCCTGACGCGATCGACAATGCAGGAAAAGCTTCAAAGCTGCTGGAACGTCTGGATAAGCGCCGTATGGAGGGACTGACGACACCCAAGCAGATCCGTTTTCTGGAGAGTCGCGGATTTCTTCATGTGGGTACATGGCCGTTTGATTCCGCAAAGAAACTGATCGACAGGATTGCGGCCAATGGGTGGCGGGTACCTGCCGGCATTGTCCCTACAGAGTATCGACCGGAAACAGTATAAGAACAATGATCAGGGGTATCAGAAATGGACAGCGGTTACGATATCAAAGAAGTTCTGGATCATCTTGATCCGACATTGCTTGATTATAAGGACTGGCTCAGCGTCGGAATGGCGTTGCAGCATGAAGGATATGAAGTGGGACTGTGGGACGAATGGAGCCAGAGGGACCAGGGACGCTATCACAGGGGAGAATGTAGGAAAAAATGGAACGGATTCGGTGGCGGGGGTGTATCTCCCGTCACTGCGGGCACGATCGTGCAGCTTGCCAGGGAGCAGGGATATTATGTGGAATCAGGACATGAATTAGACTGGGAAGATGAAATTCAGAAAGATGATTACGTAGTAGTGGACAGGAACTGGATAGAGGGAAAAGAAATAAAGGAGCCTGAGGACTGGAAGCCGGAAGAGGACCTGATAAGGTATCTTGATACGCTGTTTGAAGCGGGGGACAATGTAGGATATGTCACGGAAAGCTGGAAAAGGGAAGATGAAAAGGGAATAAAATGGCTACCGCAGAAAGGACATTGGGACCGCACAGCGGGACAGCTCATAGAACTTCTTGGAAACTGCGGCGGCGATATTGGAAAAGTCTTTGGAGATTACAATCCGGAAGTAGGAGCATGGATCCGCTTTAATCCCTTGGACGGAAACGGATGTAAGGACCAGAATGTAACAAGATACCGCCATGCACTGGTGGAATCCGACAGCCTGGATATTGAGAAGCAGAATGCCATAATGCGCGAATTACAGCTTCCGATAGCCTGTCTGGTGTATTCAGGAGGGAAGAGCCTTCACGCGATCGTGAAGATAGACGCAGGAGATTACAACGAATACAGAAAACGGGTGGATTATCTATATGCCATATGCAGAAGAAACGGCCTTGAGATAGACAGGCAGAACTGTAACCCGTCGAGGCTGTCCCGTATGCCGGGTGTCATAAGGAACGGCCATAAACAATTTCTGGTCGATACAAATATAGGAAAGTCAAACTGGCAGGAATGGCAGGACTGGATCGAGGCCGTGAATGACGACCTTCCAGATCCGGAGAGTCTGGGCAGCGTATGGGATGATCTTCCAGAGCTGTCACCATGCCTGATCGACGGGATCCTCAGACAAGGCCATAAGATGTTAATTGCTGGACCGTCCAAGGCCGGGAAGTCCTTCCTGCAGATCGAGCTTTGTATTTCGATCGCGGAAGGAATGCCGTGGCTTGGCCGTGCATGTACGCAGGGACGTATCCTGTATGTAAATCTTGAGCTGGACCGCGCAAGTTGCCTTCACAGATTCCATGACGTGTATAAAGCGCTCGGATGGCCTGCGGAGAACCTGCAGAACATCGATATATGGAACCTGAGGGGCAGATCCGTCCCGATGGACAAGCTTGCGCCAAAACTGATCCGGCGCGCGCAGAAGAAAAACTACATAGCAGTGGTTATCGATCCGATCTACAAGGTCATCACTGGAGACGAGAACAGCGCCGACCAGATGGCGAAGTTTTGCAATCAGTTCGACCGCGTTTGCACGGAGCTTGGCTGTGCGGTGATCTACTGTCACCATCACAGTAAGGGCGCACAGGGTGGAAAGCGTGCCATGGACCGCGCGAGCGGATCCGGGGTGTTTGCCCGGGATCCTGACGCACTCCTTGACCTGATCGGCCTTGACATGACAGAAGCGCTTTTGGAGCAGGAGAAGAATAAGGCTGTCTGTGCTTGCTGTGTGCAGTACCTCGACAAGCATGCTGACGTCAGCTGGCGCGACGACGTGTCCCAGGATGACCTTCTGAGCAGGTATCAGCTGATGGGATACTGCAGGTCAAAACTCGACAGATGGAAGATGCAAACCCTCAACAGGCTTGTGAAGGAAGCAGAAGAACATGTGAAGGCGTTGACGGCATGGAGAATAGAAGGCACGCTGCGTGAGTTCCCGAAATTCGAACCGGTCAACCTGTGGTTCGAGTATCCTGTGCACCGTATGGATGAGTCTGGTGCGCTTGGCGACATACAACCGGACATGGATACATCGCCATGGCAGAGGGCTGCTGAAAAACGCAAGAAGAATGCAGAGGATGCTAAAATTAACAGAATCAGCAACTTCAATATCAATTTTGATGGCCTTTCCGGGACGGAAGGCATTGTTCCTGCAGAAGAACTGGCGGAAAGGATGGATGTGAGTTCAAAAACTCTCCTTGGCTGGCTTGGAAGCGGCAATAAAGGGGTACCTAAACTTAAGAAAGAATATGAGAAGTTCATGGGCGATGATGGCCTGATGTATATCAAGCGCAAGGGTGCGACGGATGCGACGTAACATGGTTCGTCGCACAGTCGCAGGGGTGCGACCGACCATAAATTTATAATCCGTCGCAAGGGTGCGACGGATGCGACCGACCATGGTTCGTCGCAGTGCGACGCGACGCCTATATATACTACGTATATATAAACGGTGGCGCACCCCCTCTGTCGCGGGGGTAGGTAGTCGTGCGACAGCTTACGCACGACGACCACCCACCCCGCACACCAGAGGGGCACCAACCTGTCGCAGAAAAAGAAAGAGGTGAAGTAAATGACAACTGAATTTTTCATGCCAATGGATCCGCCGACCGTCACGCATCAGGAGAAGAAAGTAACGGTTCGGAATGGCAGGCCGGTGTTTTATGAGCCGGCAGAGCTCAAGGCTGCGCGCCAAAAACTCATTGCACATCTTGCGCAGCATAAACCTGAAACTAAATATAAGCGGGGCCTCAGGCTTACTGTGCTATGGTGCTTCCCGAAAGGAGAGCATGCGGACAAAGAGTACAGGACGACACGGCCGGATACGGATAACCTGCAGAAACTTCTCAAGGATTGTATAACAGCTGCGGGCTTCTGGGATGACGACTGTCAGGTCGCAGTCGAACATGTTGAAAAGATATGGGCCAGAAGGACTGGGATATACGTCCGGATTGATGAGCTGGGTGATGCTGATGCAGGAGCTTGAGGAATATTACAGGGTAATCGTTGACTGTTGGCGGATGTTCCGGCGATACTGGATACCACAGAAGTCACAGGAATACTGGCAGGAACTGCTTGATGAAGCACGCTGGATCTATGACCTGCACGGGAAGAATGTTTTTGCGAAGCGGCTTATCTTTGTGGTGCTGGATGAGATTGATCGAAGATACGAAAAAAGCAAAGGAGAATCAAGATGAACGAGCTAAAGGTTGGCGACAAGGTGCTAATTGAAGCGGAAATTATAGGAAAAGATAAAGAATTATATTGCGTGGCGGCAGATATTAATGGCGCGAATCCAATATGGATAGAGAAAGATGAAACACGCAAATTCATTTTAAAAAATGACAAGACCTACAAGGACGGCCTGCGAGAAGCGTGGGAGATGGCGCAGAGGATTGCATATTTCGATATTGATGATCCGGATGCAATAACGGACGAAAAATTAGAAGAGATTTTCGGCACAGATGATGAGAAAACTATTTTTATGGATTGCACAGCACAGGAAGCCGCCGCGAAGATTGCGGAGTGGGAGGCGAAACAAGAAATACACGTTAATGATGAGGTGCGTATAAAATCAAATGGTATTCGTGGTGTTGTGCTTTATTCCTATGACGATGGGAGAATAGATGTTTTATTTAAGAACAGCTCACATGATATTTACAAAGCATCAGACCTTGTCAAGACCGGCCGCACCATCGACATTGCAGGGCTGCTGGCGCAGATCGGGGCTGGTGAAAATTAATGTATTATATTGAAAGAAAAGAGCGGTATGTTTTACCAAATATTTTGGGAAATCGGTCTTTTCCCGTTTATACGTACCGCTGGAAGATTATTGCTAGGTGCGAGGATAAGGAGCCTTTAGAAGAAATGCTGAAAACTATGGACAAAACGAAATATCGGATTACAAACAATGATGTAATGGCGCAGATTGGAGGAACACAACCATGACACGCTCAGAGATATTGCAGATTGCAAAGCCAATCCTGTTCAACACTGAAATGGTTCGGGCGATTCTGGATGGTCGGAAGATGGTGACGAGGCGGGTTGTAAAGCCGCAGCATCTACGGGTGTTGGATAGCCCATATCATAAAGAGCATCCAGAAGTGCCGGACAAAATGCTGATTGAGAAATTATGCAAGCCACCATACAAGCCGGGCAATTATCTGTATGTCCGGGAAACGTGGGCAAAGCAGCAGGGATTGTACTGGCATAAAGCAGGGCTGAAATTGGACGATGCCGGCAGGGCATATGGCTGTGATCCGCCAGAGAAATGGCATCCAAGTATTCATATGCCGAAAGAAGCCGCAAGAATCTTCCTGCGTGTGACGGATGTGAGGGTGGAGCGGTTGCATGAGATATCAAATGAACAGATTATTGCAGAGGGCATAAAAGAGGATACCGTAGCGAGTTATATTAAACAAATGCCAACGGATGATGCTGAATATATTCATATAGCTCATTTAATTCCATACATGGATTTGTGGGATTCCACCATCCCACCAAAAGACCGCGACAAATACGGCTGGGCGGCGAATCCGTTCGTATGGGTGATAGCGTTTGAGAGGGTGGAGGTGCAGGAATGACGACAAAAGACGTAATCAAATATTTTGAGTCTTACCTAAAATACGCTAAAGAGGATGGAATAGGAGTTCCATCAGAAGAACCATTTCTTATCGCCATCTCCGCCCTGAAGGAGAAGCAGCACAACGATGAGTTGCGGCAACGGCTGTATAACATTTTCGGCGATGATGTGACGTTAGACCTTGTAGTGGACGAATTACAACATCAGCTAGAGGAGCCGGACAAGCCACATCCCTTGTACGCAAAAATCCTAACCTATGAGGACGCAGACAAGTGGAAGAAATGGAAGCAGGCAGAGCAGCAAGGTCGTCTGGTGGAGCTTCCATGTGCGATTGGAAAATATGTGTTCCGAATTGTTAAAACCGGGGCGTCTGAGGTATATACGATAACACATGAGGGCCACGAATACAGCAGGGAAGTGCCGTTTTGGGGAATCTTGGATTGCCAGTTTAATCTGAAACTGGTGGACGAATTCGACAAAACCGTATTTCTCACATATGAAGCCGCGCGGGAAGCACTGAAGAAGATGGAAAAAGCAGAGGGGAGGAGTTGATGCAGAATGATCAAGATACTATGCGATAGGTGCGGAGCCGAGATCAAGCCGGGAAAGATTGGCTATGTGGCGCTGAACTTCCGGGAGATGCCTCGTGGCGATTTTGTAGCGGATAATATGTTTGAGAATTTCCACTTTTGTTCTGCCTGCATGGATGGGATCGCCGATTACATCTCCAATCCGGGTAAGAATGAAAAATCCGAGACACCCACCAAAGAGGAACCGGCCAAAGCGGCCACGTCGGAGCCCGATAAGGCCGTGAAGCCACGCCGCCGCATCGATTATGGAAAGATCATGGCACTACATAACGCTGGATGGAACAATGCCAAAATCGCGGATGAGATGGGTATGACAAAGGCTGCTGTCTCGACCGCGCTCAGTACGTACCGAAAGAAAATGGAGAAAGGGGAATCACATGAGTAGGTATAGACTTGGAAAGCCGCAGGTTAGGCGCCTGATTAACGGTGACTGGGTAATGGATGGTCACGGAAGAAAATATTTCGCAAATGAAGAAGTACGGGCGGGATTGAAAAATTTTGATGATAACAATCGCTATGGCGGATTTGATATTTTTCTCGAGAACGGGAAAATCGACATATATGAGAAGGCGCAACAGGAGGTGAAGGCCAGTGACGCCGATTGAGAGTGATTATAAGTGGCTGAAGGATTTCCGCGAATACGTGGACAAATTCGCCAAGCAGAACGGCATCACACCGGAGGAAGCTCTGGAGCATGAAGTCGTGCGGCAGGCTTGGCGGTATTATACAGAGCTATAGCCTATGAAAGCGCTTATGAAATATCCGGGCAGTAAATGGTCGATAGCGAAGTGGATTATTTCATTCTTCCCAGAGCACCACAGTTATCTGGAACCATTCTTCGGCAGTGGAGCCGTACTGTTTAACAAGCCGCGCAGTCATATTGAGACGGTGAACGACTTGGACGGGAATGTGGTCAATCTGTTCTGGTGGATTAAGCATGATCCGGAAAGACTCGCCCGTGAAATCTACTGGACGCCATATGCCCGGCAGGTTTATAAAGATGCGTTCGCCGGGATACCGGAAGATCCGTTTGAAAAAGCCGTAAATTTTTACATTCGACTCAACATGGGACATGGTTTCCGGACGAACGGCGAGATGGTTGGTTGGAAGAATGACGTGCAGGGGCGTGAGCGTTCCTATGCTTCGCAAGACTGGTGTCATCTTCCAGACAAGATCATGCAGGCGGCAGAACGTTTGCGTGGAGTTCAGATTGAAAATATGCCAGCTGTGGATCTGATGCGAAGGTTTAATTATCCGAATGTCTTGGTCTACCTTGATCCGCCATATATGCCCGGTACTAGACACGGGAAACAGTACCGCTGTGAGATGTTCACGGAAGAAAGCCATACAGAACTGTTGGAAGCCGCAAAAGCACACAAGGGCCCGGTGTTGATCAGCGGCTACGAGACAGAACTGTACAACGATATGCTGCAGGGCTGGCACAAGGAAACAACCACCTGTTATTCGCAGGTTTGCAGCAGGAAGCAGGAAGTGCTCTGGATGAACTTTGAGCCGGAGACGCAGCGACAAATGAGTTTTACAGATATTTTGATATAACACCAGAAAGGAGAGCGAGTTGCGCGCGTAATGACCGGTCTCTCCGATGGATGGAATGAAGTGTTTAAATTGCGGGGAAGAATTTACACCGCTGACAGTAGTGCAGAAATACTGTTCGGCGAAGTGCCGGAGGATGTACAACAGAGCGCACAACATGGATGAGCAATACCCGTCGATCACATTCACCTGTTCACAATGCGGTAAGGTTGTCGTAACTGAGGGCGGGAGTGGAGACAAGCGGATGCGCTTTTGCTCGGCTTCCTGTGAGAAGAAATTTTGGCGGCATCCGCACTGGGAAAATCCGAGCACGATGACAAACTTCCATACGGTGCAGGAATATGCATCATGGGAGCGGAGGACGAATGAATAAAAGTTAAATAAACCAGGAAAGGAGACCGGAGCTCCCGGGAAGATGCGCATCGGCTCCTTGGTGGGAAAATGAAAGTTACATGGTATGATGAATATTGCAATTCCTGTGGCGCGCAGATCAACAGCTGGGACAAGCGCCTGTCTAAAACACTGGCCTATAAATACCCATGCTGCGAGAAGTGCATCGCCAAAGAATACGATATGGACGTAGACGCGCTCCGAACAAAGTTTGAGGATATCTTCGGGATGCGCCCATGCGTCGGGATCTGAGGTGGCACGATGGCGGAATACAATCTTCTCACGCAAAAACTTCTGGAAAAGGGATACACTGCGGATAACTATCCGGATTATGTGTGCCTGGAAGCGGAACGCTATCGGAAAAGTGAAGATCCACTCGATAACTTTAATGGTGGCTTTGTCTTTCGGCGCTGGTGGATATATGAGCGGACGTTCCGGACCCCTTGCGGTTTGCAGTGCAAAGGACTGCTGTGCCATGCCGGAGGGATGATCTACGAAGGGATTGACTGGGTGTTTGAAAATGACATGGCAACAATCACCTGCCCGTACGAGAAAAGTAACTGTAAGCTGAAACATGAACTCTTGCAAGAGCATAGCATTCTTCGCTTCTGGTGTGTCGTACATATGGTGGACGAAGAATACCGGTATGAAGGCAGCGTGGAACAGATGCTGAAGCTACATGACGACGAGATCTTGCAGAAAAAGATCGGGTTTTCCCTGCAGCGGCATGGACGGGTATGCGAAAAACAGATGGAATTTGATCGGGATAAGCAGGAATGGCTTATGGTTTACGACCCGAGAGTATGTGCGGGTTTCGGATGCCGCGGAGAATGTAAGATACTTGGTCGGAAACTGGATACAAAGAGGGGAAACGTCTATTACGATCTGAAGATTACCTATCGCCGGACGGACCTTGACGGAACCCTGTTTGAAGGACAGATGCATACGGAGATCACCAAGGGGAAACGGGTATTCGACCATCCGGTCAGTATGGACGTCTGCAGGAACTACGTGAAACTGTGCAGCAATGAACTGATCCAGCATATCCGGCTGCAGCACCACAGCGAGTTGTTTTTTGCGGAGCGCCATGGGACCCAATTTAAACTGGAAGTCCTAAATATCCGAGCGGAACAGCGTGAGAGCCGGGACTTGATGCAGGATCTGAAGGATATCCAGGACGGAATCGAAGTTGTGCACGCTTCGGATGAGAAAAAGCGGGAAAAAGAGAAAAAACATGAGCGCCGTCAGCGCGCCCAGGAAAACAAGATTACAAAGTTGGAAAGGAAGCTCCTGGAGGTCGGCTATTACAACCTGGAGGAGTACAGCCTTGACCGCATCCACGCTGACAAGTGGCTCGGGGAGAAGCGTATCGGTGAGCTGGAGAAAATGCGGCTGCGGAAAGAGAAGGAAAAACAGGAGCAGCCAGTACAGATGAGTTTGTTTGATTTCATGGAGGCACCATGAAGCAGATACCAGGCCAGCAGGACATCTTTACATACATTCAAGAACGCGATCAGAGCGCGGGCGGCTGCGGATCCTGCATCTGCCGGTACTGCCTCTACTGGTGGAGCAGTCGGTGTCCATACGGCGAATGCTGGGACGATCACCGGGCGAAGGTGGATCCCTACGACAAGGCGCATCCAGACGAACCGACGAGGACAGGATGGACGAACTGGAGGAATGATCAAGCGTACTGGTGCCGGGGCGGGGCGTTTTATCCGGTGCACTACTGCGGGGATTTCGTCAAATATGTCGGTAGCGCAGTCGAGGATTGCGTCTCAGCGCCAGCCCAGACATTCCAAGATGGTTATATCGTATGCGCGCTCATGACGCAGATTGGCTGTGAGGAATGCATCCGACAGAGTGAAGGACGGGAGGCACATAATCAATTCGATTGCCCGCACATGACCGAGACTGGGTGCGAGGAGCATATCGCCGCAGTCAGCCGGATGTTGGACGATATCGCCGCAGGATCAGGAGAGGAGCCATGCCGGGAACAGTGCTGCATCGGATGTACAAGGGTATGCGGGCACCGGTGCGGATGGAAATGAAGGAGGACAGGATGAAAAAAGAAAAGTATAAAACCTGCATACACGCCGAGAAGGTCGGTCAGTATGCAGTGTACGTGACGCCAGGATGCCCGCGGGCGAGCAAGATTAAGGGACGTCGGGTTAGCAGTAAGGACAGGTGCAGGGAATGCAGGAGCTGGGAGGATAGGGGAGCAGCAGAGCAGAAATAAAGCAGCAATAAAGCAGGAGGGGTGATGTACCATGACCAAGGAGCGGCTGGAGGAATATCGGAGCAATAAGGACGAGATCAAGGAGTTGGAGTACAAGTTGGCCCATCTCGGCGAGGGTGACAGTATGATTGGGAATGATGTGGTGTTTGACTACAGAACCGGTTTTCCCCAGCCGCAGGCGGTCGTGGGCGTCGATTGGGAGAAGTATGATAGGTTGAAGGAGATGTATCAGAGCCGGGTGGTTAAACTGCGCGAGGAATGTACGGAGGTTGAACAGTGGATCGATGGGATACAGAACGGACAGATGCGGAGAATATTTAGGATGAAGTACATGGACGGGATGACGCAGAGCAAGATTGGAAAGGCCGTGCATCTCGATCGGAGCAGGGTCAGCAGAAAAATTGACGATTTTTTAAAAAACGCACACAAAGCACAAAACGCACATGTATAATAATAATCAGAGAACCTAGCGGAAGCAGTCCATGGTTTTCATAAAATATTCTCCTTGTACAAACCGCCCTGCATTCCTGCAGGGCGGTTTGTGTTGCGGTGGAAAAAAAGATGCAGGAGCCGCGATGCCTGTCGGGGAGGGGGATTTAACTCAAAAATAAATTTATAAGTTTATTGAGGAAAATAGTAGGATGACGAATAACCTCAAGAAAAGTAATAATATATAATAAAATGCTTGCATAAATTAATATTGGGTGATAGTATGAAAACACATATTATAAATATAATACAGAGGAGATTGCATAAGATGCCGGTATCGATATTACACAAGTATCATGTAGGATCTATTATGAGCAGTTCTAGCTATGTTAAAAAGAATTCTTACAAAATAAAGAAAAAGACTTCTGTTTTGGGAACAAAAATAAAAAGGGATAACGTTAAGAAGAATGTTGAAAAAGTTTCTTGAAATTACCCACAATATTATAAAAAAGCATTGGGTTATATACACAATAATTACTTTCATCCCCACAATTTGGTATTCTTTGGTTTTATCATATTTTGGAAGCTATGTCGGATTATTAAAAGATGAAAGCGGTACAAAAAAACTTACTATACTTGGAATAGTTTTAACTCTTTTTGTTGTTCTGGTTCCGTTAATAATTAATATTATAATCAATATCTATGCAAGTAAATCAGAGACATCAGAATTAGAGAAATTACATAACGAAAAGGTTTTTTATGAACAGCTAAATAAAAGTGTAGATGTTATTTGTACAGAAAAGTATAAACGATTACGATATGTTATTATAAAAGAGAAATTTCCTGATGGTATACATCCGAGTATTATCACCTCCCCAGCAGATCAACTTAAACAAATAATGGCACAAATTAATGAATGTTTATGTGTGTTTTTATCTCAGCCTGGAGCCGAATATAAGCATAAAGATTTTTTTGTGACAATAGCATACCGCTTTCCACAAGTAAATGGAATTTGGAAATGGGTTGATGATACAGAACAAAGGGGGTTATCTTTAGAAGAATTATTTCAGGATGATGCAAAGTCTACAGCGCAATATCTTGTCAAGGAGAATAAACCGTATTATTTTAATAACAAAAAGGAAGACGCAAAGCTTGATAATAAATATATATATGATAGTATAGACATTCTGAATTCAGAGAAAAAAGATGATGTTGGATCGATATTCTGTTACAATTTTCAGGAAAAGGATGGGCGTAAAGTATATGTTGAGGCGATTTTGTCTGTTTCAACTTATAAAAAACGATTTTGTCCATGTGTGGGAAAAGAAGAAAGCTTTAGAAACCAATTAAAGAATACAGAAGACAATATGGTATATATTGTCAGAGATTGTTTCGGAAGAAGGATAGGAATAGAATTATGTCTTCTACTTTTAGAGCATTTACACAATGCAGAAACTAAAGATAATTATCTGAAACAAACAAAATAGTTACTGATAATGTCTAATTTAAATTGAGCATACCGTATAAAAGCATCTGGAAGCCCGGGTGCTTTTATTATGCGCGGAAATATGGAGGTGTGCGGCATGGCGAGAGATACTATTGAGTTTGGAATACAGGTACAGCCCGAGGATGAGTCCACAGCTCAGCTATTGGAGGGCATGATAAACACGGGCAGGTATCTGCATATCGGCAAGGATGATGTTCTGGTGCTGCAGACAACATGTGTGCTTAACCGAGAAGCAATAGAGGCAATAGAATCCAAGCTCTCGGAGCGCCTTGGTGTGAAGGTCGTTCTTCTTGACGCGACGACGAAAGTCATCGGAGTGGTGGAGCATGGCACGCGAGTTTTCCCGTGACTTCTACAATTCCAAAGCATGGCAGCGATGCCGGGCAGCGTACATTGCATATCGGCGTAGTTGCGACGGCGGACTCTGCGAGGAGTGCCATGAGAAACCGGGGTATATTGTCCACCATAGGATCACACTGACGCCGGACAACATCGGGGATCCGGACATCTCTCTCGGGTTCGGGAACCTTGAGTATGTGTGTCTGGAGTGCCACAACAAGGAGCACGGCAATGCGGCAGAGATTGAGGGAATGGTGAAATATGTATTCGGGCCGGAGGGTGAAGTAATCCCCGTGGCGGAAGGAAAACGGCAGACTCCCCCCCTGATTGAGGAGAGATTTTTGACAATTCGTGACCGGCCGCCTACCTCGAAAATATGCACAGGTCATCATAAAAGGGGTGTAGTATAAATGGAACGATACAGGGTAGCAGATCCAGAAGATATTGAGGCCGAAATGGCCCGCAGGGAAGCTGATTATGACAGCGCTTCCGAGTATTTAGAAAAACAAAACAGGATTAAGAAGGAGGCCACCAGACTTAGGCGTCTTTTCTCGAAGATAGACCCCAAAAAGAAACAGCTTGTCTTTTCGACCATAGATGACGTCGCCTTTATGACCATCACTATGCAGGATCTGCGGGAGACGATCATCCGGGAGGGTACGACAGTAGAATACAAGAATGGTGAGAACCAGTACGGCACTAAACAGAGCCCGGATGCCCAGCTGTACCTCCAGATGTCCCAGAAGCAGACACAGGCTATGAAGATATTGGTGGACTGCCTGCCGAAGACAGAAAAGGTCGTCCCGCAAAAGGACGACGGATTTGAGGATTTTGTAAATGGCAGGGATGATTAGGTATCCGGCAGACTACAATCCCATACTGGAATATTGGGAGAAGATACAGTCTGGGGAAGAGATTGTTGGGTACAAGATCCGCAAGACATACAAGAAGCTGGTTTATGATGTTGAGCATCCGGGAGAGTATTTTTACAGCAACAGGTGTGCGAACCATGTAATTGAGTTTGCCGAGAATTATTGTCGGCACTCGAAGGGTAAATTCGGCGGAAAACCGGTCCGGCTTGAGTTGTGGGAGAAGGCTCTTCTGGCGGCGATCTTCGGGTTTGTGGATATTAAAGGCAACCGGAAGTACCGGGAAGCGGTCCTGATCGTCGGGAAGAAAAACGGGAAGTCATTGCTTGCATCCATTGTCGGACTATATATGCAGGTCGCGGACGGCGAGATGGGTCCTGAGGTGTATGCGGTTGCGACAAAGAAAGACCAAAGTAAGATCATCTGGCTGGAGTCAAAGCGCATGGTCAAGAAATCCCCGTCTCTGTCGAAGCGGATCCGCAGCCTGGTCGCGGAGATGGATTCCGATTTTAACGATGGCGTTTTTAAACCGCTGGCATCCGACAGCGACACTCTGGACGGCCTGAACATCCATTGCGTCCTGATGGATGAGATCCACCAGTGGAAGAGCGGAAAGGCGCTGTACGATATCATGGCGGACGGTATCACCGCCAGGGAACAGCCGCTGATCTTTATTACATCTACGGCGGGTACAATCCGGGAAGACATTTACGACCAAAAATACGATGAGGCAAAACGCGTTATCGATGGATATTTTGACACTAACGGCTATAAGGATGAACGCCTTATAGCTTTTATTTATGAGCTGGACAGTCGAAAAGAGTGGGTGGAGGAAGCCTGTTGGAAGAAAGCGAATCCGGGGTTGGGAACCATAAAAAATCTTACAACGCTTCGGGACAAGGTTGAAAAGGCGAAAAAGAACCCTTTGTTGGTACGAAATCTGGTCTGCAAGGAATTCAACATCCCAGAGACATCATCCGAAGCCTGGCTGACCGCAGAGCAGGTGATGAACCCGGCGAAGTTTGATGTCAAGGAATTGAAGCCACGGTATGGAATAGGCGGGACGGATTTGTCATCCACCACGGACTTGTGCGCGGCAAAAGTCATATTCCGGGTGCCGGCAGATGAACATATTTACGTGCTGCAGATGTATTGGATCCCAGAAGACAAGGTCGAACAAAGAGTAAAAGAGGATCATATCCCGTATGACGTCTGGATTGAACAGGGGTTGATGCGCACC
>CANQEB010000013.1 GCA_947594085.1 uncultured Lachnospiraceae bacterium
GTCAGGAAAGCCCTCACCTTCCCGGAAAATTCATTGATGATCCACGCGAACAGCAGGCAGAGGATGTAGCTGATCGGGCCCGTGACCACGGCGAAGATCAGCGTGTTCTTCAGCGAGATCAGGAAAATATCGTCCTCTAGAAACAGCTTAATGTAGTTCTGCCAGCCAACGAAGGTCGGAAACTCCAGCATGTTGAAATAGGTGAAGCTCAGGGCGATGGAGATCACCACCGGCAGCACCGTGAAGAAGAAAAACAGGATGAAATACGGCGCCATCATAAAGTAACAAACCTTGTTCCGCCGAATGCGGTATCCCAGGGTGTTCTGCTTATTTACACTCTTTTTTACAGCTGTCTGTTCTGCCATAACGCTCTCTCCCTCCCTTCTACTGTGCCACCGACAGTCCGAGCTCCTGCCGTTTGTGGCTGATCTCGGCGTCGATGTAGATGACCTTATCCATCAGTTCCTCCCTGGGCGACGCGGTGTCTGTCTCTGTCGTCACCGTGTAGAATGCATTGTTCACGTTTCGCCAGGAATAATAACCACCCGGCACCTGCGGGATGCCGTGCACCCACTCAAAGGCTTCCTCCAGCGCGCGGTAGTCATCGACCGGCCACGGCATATTGCTGAAGGCTTCCAGATTTGCGGTCGGCACACGCGCCGCGCTTCCCATCAGGCTCTCCATCTCTCTGCCGTACTGCGTCTGGATGTCCGCTGAAGTCCACCATTTCAGGAACTCCCAACACGCGTCCGGAGCTTCGGTGTCCGCCATGATCATGCAGGCAAGACCCGTACTGCCTGTGCTGCGGTCGACGCTGCCGTCCTCCTTCACCGTACCCGGCACCGGAGCGAAATCCCACAGTCCCGCGATGTCCGGCGCGGAGACGACCAGGTTGTTGTAGATCGTATAGTCCGCGATGATGATCGGGCACTCGCCGGTACGGAAGCGTTCCTCCACGCTTGTCTCCTTGTCCAGTTTATAATCCGTGTAGAATTCACAGTAATCCTTGAAGGTATTGACTGCGATGTCGGAGTCCAGCGCCGAGCTCTCGCCGTTCTCGGTGTAATAGCTCCCGCCGTTCTGATAGAGCAGCATCGCGAAAATCTGCTCACTCGGCAGCATGCCAAACTCCATCTGGTTCTTCGCGAGGACCGTCATGGCCACCTTCACGTCGTCCCAGGTCTGCGGGATCTCCATGCCGAGCTCCGCCAGGATATCCTTGCGGTAAAACATCACCGGGAAGGTCAACGTCTCCGGCAGTCCGTAGGTCGCCCCGTCGAACTGGAAGGGCTCCATCGCCGCCTCCGAGAAGCGCTTTGTGACCTCCTCGAGGTCGTCGAACTGACTCAGATCCAGGACGGCGTTTCGGATGCCGTAGTTGACCGGCGTATCGTTGCCGTTCGGCAGGGCCGTCACGCCCGTGGTCTGCGCCACGATCTGTCCAGTCGTGTTCGTCACCTGGATCGCCACGTCCGGCCCCTCGCCCGCCAGCTCCGCGCGCAGCAGCGTGCTCATGTCGACCAGCTGTACATTCACATTCACGCCTGTCTCGCTGGTGAACGATTCATCGATCATGCCCTTGATGACGTTCGCCTGGTCACGGCCGGTGCCGATCCAGAGGGTGATCGTCTCACCCGCGTCCTTGGACACATTTCCGATCTGGTTGTAATCAATAATGAAAGAATAGAACAGCCGCCTGCACTCATAACCCGCCTTGTCCAGGAACGAGGTGTGCGCGTACTTTACCTTCTGATCCGGCGAATAGACATTGATGCGGTCCACCGCCAGCGGCTGCGCGATCACCTGGCTGATCCAGTTGCCGCAGGCGCGCACATTGATCTTGTAAGCGTTGATGACGCGCACAAAATAGTCGCCGTCCTCGATCAGATCCTCAAGCTGATCGCGCATTGTCAACAGCACGGTCAGCTTGTCAGAATTCTTTCCGGTAAGCTGCTCCAGGCTCGTGATCGCCGCATCCAGCTGGTCGTGCACCGCCGAAAGCTCGTCGTGCAGCCCTGGCAGTGTGCGTTCGATCTGATAATCGCGGTAGGTATCCGGCTTCACACCCGTGATCTTGATGACCTGACGATAAATGCTGTTCAGATGCTGCACACAGTCCTGCACCTCGCTGATGATATCCGAGAAATCGCCGAGCACCACTTCCATGCGCAGGGTATGATGCCCTTCCTCCAGATAGAAGGAGTACGGATTTCCCTCTCCGTCCTGCAGCACATCCTCGCGCCAGCTCTGACCATAGTTGAATCCATAAGCCTCCATCTCCGAGAACGGCACCTTCCCGTCGAGCAAAATCTTGCGGGAAACATAGATGCCGCGCACAAAATTTTGATTGTCATAGAGAGAGATATTGTAATACCCGGTCTCCGCCACATCGAAATCCCACTCGATCCACTGACCGACCAAACGCCAGGAGTTGCCCCCGATCGTATTGTTCAGGAGCTCCTTCGCGCTCGAAGGAGAAACCGCCGGCGACGACTGATCCTGTACCGGATAGAGCATCTGCGACGAGGAGCGCGTGGCATTCTCGCCCTCGATCGTGACAAGCTGCCCGCTCGTATCCTTCGCGCCCGTACCGTCCTGCTCCGCCTTCACTTCATCGTACGTCTTTGTCGCCGCCTGATTGCTGAAGGTCAGGGAATGAATCAGTACCGGCTCGCGCAGAGACATCAGAGAAACGATGTGCTTCCCCTCCGACAGATAAATCGAAAGCGGATTGCTGATATAGCCATCACTGTCGTATACCAGCTCCGTCTGCCACTCCGGCTCCTCGACCATGCTCGGCCGGGACTCATTGCCCTGGTTGTCGCGCTCCCACTCGTAGGACGCGGAACCATTCTCATTGCTTCCCCGCTCCATATCATATTTCCAGATTCGCTGGAACGAGATCAGCGCAAGCTCCTTATACGGAAGACTTCCGTCTATGAAAATGCTGCGCTCGATGTCGGAGTTTTTGCCCTCAATCGGATAATACTCCAGAGAGAGATTGTAAAAGCCCGCCTCGGGCACCTCAATCTCAAACTCGGTCAGAGAATCCTCCGTCGTGTAGACGCTGTCACCCTCCACGCCCATATAGTCCGTGTAAAGCTCCGGCTCCTTCGCTTCGCCTTCCTCCTCGTAACGCACGAGCTCGCCCGCACCCATCGTCACCTCCGCAGTCGGAGATGACTGGTCATACTGCTGCATATAATCCTTGTAGGAAGGAATGGAATCATCCACCGAGTAGAAGCTGATGATGTCGTCGTACTCATCCATGCTGACTCCGCTTCCGTCTATCGCTGTCTCTGTTTCGCTCTCGGCCTCGGTCTCGTCTTCCGTCTCCGCTTCGCTGAGAGCCTCGGTCTCACTCTCCGTCTCCGCCTCGCTGAGAGCCTCGGTCTCGCTCTCTGTCTCCGCTTCGCTGAGAGCCTCGGTCTCGCTCTCTGTCTCCGCCTCGCTGACAGTCTCCGTCTCGCTCTCTGGATCCGTCGCCATGACAAGGCCCGGCAACGCAAGCACAAGACCCGCTGCCAGGATCACCGGTATGGCTTTTCTCTGCCACTTATCTCGTCTCATTCTCTACCTCCGCAATCTGTATGATCTTGTTATCATTCACGGCTAATGTCATTAATCCTAATGGTTCCGGACGCCGCAGAAGACAGGACGTCTCCGGGCGGACGCCCCTATAGGTTCTTCCCGGAGACGTCCTGCTCTCTTGCGGCTGAAAACTAAATGCCATTGATTCACACCATGAATGGAGTTTTTCTACTTACCTTCTATCTTCATAGTACCATGCGTCCTCGCCCGGTTCGGGCTTCGGCATGTACGCAAGCAATGCCTTTTCCATAAAAAATGTCACTGCGTAACACCAGCACCCCGGAAGGATCAGAATGCAAGGCAACGGCAAAATGAAAAACAGAAGCCATCCAACCACCGCTGTGCCGAGCGCTGTGATAAGCGTCACCGGAAAAAATCGGATGCCCATCACAAAGGACAGTTTCAAAAGTTCCGGCAAGCGCAGAGAGAAGCGCGACATCACCGGAAAAATGTTCACCAGCACACAGACACACAGGACAATCAGTCCCACATAGACCGCCGCCAGATGGCGGTTCCCCGCGTCGATCTGCTGCCTCGCACCGATATACAGAATTCCCAGGATCAGCACTGATACGATCGTCACAATGCAGCCCTTTGCCAGTGTCCGCTTCATGGAACCGAAGAATTCCCGCAGCGGGTTCCCCCTCTCCCTGCGAATGCTTTTGATCACCGTATAATAGAAAGATGTGACCGAAGAGCCGATCGTGACCACCGGCAGGCAACACAGCACAAACGCAATGTTCACCAAAATCAGTTCTCCCACCTTATTCAAAAACTGAATCAGACCGCCTTCCCAGGAAAAAAACTTTCTGATCGCTTTCATGCATCTCCCCCGTTCACTCCCGAATCGGGTAGCTGCGAAGATCCGGCAGCTCGTCCAACGTAATCACCACGTCACTATCGTACGCCTTTTGCAGCATCGGGATCTCCGTGTACTGTTCACTGTAGGCAAATATGCCCGTGTTCTTCGCCACAAATTCGCCCTCCCAAGTACAGAAGAATCCCCACATCGAACCGTCGCGAACGGCAAGCTCCGGATCAAAAATACAGCCGTTCTCCGACATGACAACCATCTTGCGCGCATCCGTATAGTGAATCGCCTGCAGATACTTGTCTGTCTGCGGAGTGTAGACATGCTCGCCGGGATAAAGATCCTCGCCGATGATATCCACGTACTCGTCGCCCGGGTACCAATCGGCGTCCTGTCCGTTCCAAACCCAAATCAGATTGTTCAGCCCATACTCATTCGTCAACTTGTCATACAGCAAAATGTAGAGCTTCTTATATGCGTCCGCACCGGACGCGCCCCACCAGAACCAACCGCCGCTTGCCTCGTGGAGTGGCCGCCACAGAATCGGCACATCCGCCTCCTGCAAAATCTGAAGCTGCTTCGCGATCGCGTCGATGTCCTCCATCAGCAGCTGATAACCTTCTTCGTCCTCCCCGTTCATGATCGCCGCAAGGTCTATATCCGTGCTGTCCGCGTAGAAGCCGCGATACCATTCCTTCGTCAGATATTTCTCAGGCGGATTCCAGTGCCAGCAAAAAGTGACAATCCCGCCATTTTCCCAGAAATTGATCGCGTACTCCGTGGATCTCGGGGTACTGCCGTTCGCCACGCGCGACGGGGAGTACTCGATGAAATCCAGTCCGAGGATCGCCGGCTCCTTCTCCGTCTCACGCTTGATGACCGTAAACTCCTTGCCGTACTGACCACTGCTCGAATACTGGCCAGAGATGATATTCTTTCCGTAATTGTCCGCCAGATAACTCATCAGACGCCTGGCGCTCTCACTCGCGTTCGGATTGCACAGAGACGCCGAGACTTGGTAGATCGACTCATCCAGAGACTCCGACTCCTGCACGATCAATTTGTCCAAACAGATCCACCCCCAAAATTTTGAGATTGACACTTCATGCTCTCCCGCGGAAAGATACGCCCGCGCGAGCACCGAATCGGTAAAAGAATCATCGAAAACGCTGACTGTTCCTAGATTCTCGCCGTCCACATTTACATAGTTCTCTTTGTAGCCGCCCTGTGCGGCACTGATAAAATGGAGATCATAGAAACCATCCTCCGGGGCGGAGATGGTAAAACTGCACGAGTCACCGTCATCCTGAAAGCCGGCCGCATAGCCGTCTCCTGAATAACCAGAGAGTTGTGATTCGATATGTACATTACCGGAAAAATCTGCGTTCTCTGCCTCATAGACTGTCTCGTCAGCTACAACTGCCTCCGCTGTTTCCTCGGCCGTCGCTTTCTCAGCTGCATCTGTCGTATCCTCGGTCACAGCCTCGACCGCTGCCTTCTCAGTCATGCTCTCGACTGTCTCCGCCGCGCCAATCGTCACATAGTTTACCGCCAAAACAGCCGCCACGGACGCCACCGCAGTGCAGATTTTTCGTCCTTTTTTCATATTTCCGGCACTCCTCATTACTTCCTCATCGCTATATGTATATTTATACACGATTTAAATATAAACTAATTTTCCGTGTTTTTCAACATGATTTTTTATTTTTTATGCTCTTTTTTTATGCAATCCCTATAGAAGCACTGTGCTTCTTTTCCGGTTCTGTTTCGTCATTATTACTATTACAGCTGACGTTTAGCCGTACAAACAGCCAAAAATACAATCCGGTCCTTGACAAAGCGCCAAAAAAACGGGCACAGAGAACAACCTTCCCCATGCCCGACATATATTTTTGTTCACGTCCTATGATTCTGAACCCGAAAAATAATATCGCAATATACCCGTCTGTCTGATTACAGATGGGTCAGAACAAAGATGTCGTAGATCGCCCGAACGGCACGCTCGAAATCGGCATCCTTCACGCCGATGATGATGTTGAGCTCGCTGGAGCCCTGGTCAATCATCTTGACATTAATGTTCGCATGCGAAAGCGCTGCAAAGATCCGTGCCGCAGTACCTCTCATCGCACGCATTCCGCGTCCCACCACCGCAATCAGCGCCAGGTCCGACTCAAGATCAATCGTGTCCGGCTCCACTGCCCGATGGAGGCCGGAAATTACGCGCTGTTCCTTCTCCATAAATTCAGATTGATGCACGATCACAGTGAACGTGTCAATCCCAGATGGTGTATGCTCGAAGGAAATACCGTTCTCCTCAAACACTTGAAGCACTCTGCGGCCGAAGCCAATCTCGGAATTCATCATGTCCTTCTCGATGTTAATTGCGCAGAACCCCTTCTTGCCTGCGATACCGGTAATCGTATACTTTGGCTGACGGCAAGTGTTTTCCACAATCAATGTACCGGCATCCTGCGGCCGATTTGTGTTCTTGATGTTGATCGGAATACCCTCCTTGCGCAGCGGGAAGATCGCATCCGCATGCAGTACGGTCGCTCCCATGTAGGACAACTCACGAAGCTCACGGTAGGTGATCGTCTCAATCGTCTCAGGATCCTCGACGATATGCGGATCCGTCACGAGGAAGCCGGACACGTCCGTCCAGTTCTCGTACAGATCGGCGTGCACGGCGCGCGCCACGATCGAGCCGGTAATATCGGAACCGCCGCGCGAAAATGTCTTGATCCTGCCATCCTCATACGCTCCATAGAATCCCGGTACGACCGCACGCTCTACGGTCTCAAGTCTTCTGCTGAGAATATCGTTCGTCGTCTCTGGGTCGAACTCGCCATCCTCATCAAAGCGAATCACCTCCGCCGCATCAATGAACTCATATTCCAGATACGCTGCCATAATGATACCGTTCAGATATTCTCCTCTGGATGCCGCGTAATCGCTCCCTGCCTGATCGGCAAAAGCCTCTTTCATCTTTGCAAATTCATCCTCCAGCGAAAGCTCCAGGCAAAGTCCCTCGATAATCTCCTGATAGCGCTGTGCAATCGCCTCCATCTTCTGCTCCAACGCTTTTTTATCTCCGGCCGACTGGTAGCAGTCGTAGAGCATATCCGTCACCTTCGTGTCATCGGAAAATCGCTTGCCCGGCGCGGATGGCACCACGTACCTTCGCCCTTTGTCCGCGTGAATGATCTCCGCGACTTTGCGGAACTGCTCGGCGTTCGCGAGCGAGCTTCCGCCGAATTTTACTACCTTTTTCATAATAATCTCCTCTTCTCACGTCACTATATGATTCAGTACGCCGCTCGGCAGGCACAGCTTATGATCCTCTATAGAGAAATCACGTCCGCCATGTCGTAGATCCCGGCGGGCTTTCCCGCGAGGTACTTGGCCGCCTGCACCGCGCCCTTCGCGAACACGCCGCGCGAGTACGCCGTGTGCTTGAACTCGATCACCTCGTCGAAGCCGGCGAAGATCACCTCGTGCTCCCCGACAATGTTCCCGCCGCGCACCGCGCTGATGCCGATCTCCTTCTTGTCACGGCTCTGTCTGCGGCCACTCCTGTCATAAATATATTCATACTGATTGTCCAGCGCCTCGTTCAGGCTGTCCGCCAGCGCGAGCGCCGTCCCGCTCGGCGCGTCTACCTTGCGGTTGTGGTGCTTCTCCACGATCTCCATGTCGAAACCGGCCGGAGCCAGCAGCTTCGCCGCCTCCTGCACAAGCTTCAGCAGCATGTTGATCCCAAGCGACATGTTTGCGGACTTCATGACCGCCGTCTTCGCTCCCGCCGCGCGGATCTGCTCCATCTGCTCCTGCGAGTAGCCGGTCGTGCAGAAGACCGCCGCCACCTTTTTCTCCGTGCAGTACGCAAGCAGGGAATCCAGTGCGCCCGGCGCGGAAAAATCGATCACGACGTCCGCCGCGACGTCGCAGTCCGCAATGCTCGTAAACACCGGATAGTCCTTATCGCCCCTGTCCTCAAGGTCGACGCCCGCCACGATCTTCGCGTCCTCGTCCGCCGCGACGATGTCCGTCACCACACGGCCCATGTAGCCGTTGCAGCCGCTCATGATTATTCTTGTCATTCTCTCATCCTCTTCCCGATTATTCTATATTGCTCTCGTTACTCTACACTATTTCCTTATATCATGTCAAGTGACAATCTACCTCAGAAACGGCGCAGGTAGTCGCCGCCCCGCCTCTTGCCCCACCCATAAAAACTATATTATAATTTTGGTGGATAATCTTATCCTTTGGCAGAGTCCGTTTCATCAAAAAATCATTTATATGAATTCAGCCAGTCTTGCAGAAGCTGACTTGGATTACTCTGGCTGTATAGCAACGCTTGAGTTTCCGGATCCGCCACACCTGTGACTTCAATCCCCATCGCTCCCTGGAATGCAGATACCGCACTCTCTGTCATTTCGCCGAAATTCCCATATGTATTTGTGTCCAGATACCCTAGTTGGCTGAGCATTTTCTGAAGAGAGATCACATCGTCCCCTGAGCTTCCTCTGGCCAACTCGGTGTAGGATGAAGCGTCCTGAGAAAATTCATACCGTTCGATTTCAGGGCGGGAAATCTCCATATATTCCTTCACGATCTCCTGATCTGCAATAATCATAAATTCTTCACGGTAATTTCCCAGACACTTTGCATCATGGGCTTCCAGAAGCTCCTGATCAGCCTCATTCTGCAGCACAGCGATCAGAAGATATACCGTATCATCCAAAATTCCTCCGCTGCCGTCGTCAAAATAAATGGGCGTCCACAAATATAAGGTACTGTCTGACTCTCTGTAGGAGTCTGCCACAAAGTGAAAAGCCTTCATGGAATCTATCCGCGCTCTGGAGGCATCGACAGGAACAGGCACTTCCGTGTGTCCTAACGCCTCGATATAATCCTGAACGAGGACTTCCGAAAACTCCATCAGCAGCGAAGCACCTTCTACTACCCCATAATATTCTTCTATTGTCGGCAGATAAAATGAGAATGTCTGTACAGCTGAATCCTGTCTCAGATCTTCAGAGGCGCGGTACTGTATAGCATACTGCATAACTTCCGAGAGATCATAGGTCGTCAGCTTATCGCGAACATTCAGAAAGCTTCTCGATACCAATTCACGTCTTTCCTCAAGCATGTGCATATAGAGCCACATCTCATACAGAGCGGAGATACTTTGCTCACGGGTAAGCATATGTTTAGGAAAAGGCTTCCCCTCCTCCGCGCGCATAATTCCAAGACGGCGAAGTGCCTCAATTCTTTCCTTTCCCTTTGTACCAGATATTTCACTGTTTTCTTCTGCTGTTTCATTCCCGCCGGTTTCCTCTGGCTCATCGCTTTCCGCCTCAGACATGTCCTGGACATTCTCCTCCGACGCGCTTTCCGCTGTATTCTCCGCTTCTTCTGCTTCACCCAGACCGGTTGTATCCATCCCCAGCAGCGCCAGGCAGTTTATGATCGCCAGCGCCGCATCTTCTCTGCTGATCAGCCGCTGTCCGGGATCCGGGTCAAAGACATATTCAAGATCTTCTTCGGGAAGAAACCCAAGAGAAACAGCCGCACCGATGGCGGCGTTGACATCCTGGTCCTCATAGGACTGCCGGAATTCGGCAGCTTTCTCTCCCGGTATACTTCCCACGGCTTCCTCATATATACCCAGAAGCATTTCACAGAACTCTTCCAGCGAAATTTCTTTCTGATAGCTTTCTTCCATGATATCTCCGATGATCCCATGCAGGATGCCGCCCTTTACCGTTTCCACCGCCCATTGGGAAATGTCACTTTCAGACAGAGATTCCATCACGCTGTCTTCATTAAGGGCAAACGTAGGCTCCAGCTCTTCTGACGTTCCTGGGGTATTCTCCTTGTATAATGTTCCGGCAGAATTCTCGGAAAAATCCAGATAAAAAATCTCATCCTTTTTCAGCGGGATTTTTCCATACAGATTAACGCCCATTCCAGTATCCTCAGCTTCCCGTCCGGTCAACACTCCCATTTCTCCGTCCTCTTCGGCACGGATCAGCACTTTATAGCTGTCCAAAAATTCCGGATTCAGAAAAACATATTTCAGGTCATCATATGCTCCCACGACGATTCCGTCATTTCTGTATTCTTCCTCATCTCCCGTATGCACAACCGCCAGTTCATTCCCAGCGGCATCCTGTACCGATACCTCCACCGGGCAGGCAATATATGCTCTCTGATAACCGCTCTCCCGAACCGCGTAAAACTTGTTATAAAAACCCGCGTGCTTCGGATCATTTTTCTGACTCTCATAGAGAGCAATCTGGTCGGAAGTCATCATAGAATTGATCGAAATGCTAGTCTGGGCGCCGGCGGTTCCCTTCACTCCTGAATTTGGCGCATAATAAGAGCATTCCACATCAAAGGTTCCTTTTCTTTTCTGCATGGTCACATTCGTAAGATCCACAAAGAACCGGATCCCATACGTTTTCTTTTCCCCCGGCGCAAGTGTGATTCCAGGCAGTTCAAACGCTGTTTCCCTCCCCTGCCCGGAGCTTCCGGATGTAAAAGAGATATGCTCGTTCGGCACAACAGTCCCACGGATATTTTCCAACGGTTCTGCCCCGTCATTTTCCATTGTTACTTCCAGATATACGTATGGCGGATCACATCTGGGAATATTCAGACTCATCATTTCAAGCGTCTCATAGTAAGCGCTGTTTGGATCTTTCGACTCAAGGAATTTGAAAACCCCGCTCGCTATCTTAATGCCGAAATTCTTCATCGCGGTACCGAACCCCGATCCCAATCCTCCCAATCCTTCCAATCCTTCCGCGGCCGAATCCGCGGCTTTCAAGCTGATATCACTGCCTGCTGCCTTCATATAATAAGAGATCAATGCAGACGAATCAAAATACATCTCATAAAGCTCCCGTATCGGAAAGCCTGAGGCTCCTTCCATAAGTGCCAGCCAGGCTAATATATTATTCAATTTATTGACCGGCATTTTCAGCTCTCCGGCCATTTTATGAATAATTTTATCCATTTTTACCATGACCCCTTTGATGCTTCGGCCGTTTCCGCGGCCATTCTCCTTCCGGGTCATATTGACGCCTTTCTGTGCCTGCGTCTCAAACCAGTCCTCCGCGGCTGTCGTTTTCAACGATACCTTCATAGACGCATCCGAAACGGTAATATGAAACGTTTTCGTAAATTTATCGATTCCTCTCCTGTCGGTGTAATTCAGCCCCAGCTTCGTCAAAAATGTCCTGAAAGAAACTGTAACCGTAGCAGTTCCCGCTTTTTTTGCATAAAGCACGATCCCCAGGTTCTGCCTGTCTCCCTCTGTCATGTCCGCCTGCATTTCGTACTGACCCTGTTTCGGAAGATGGCTTCCCACCTCAACCACTTCAGGAGCCGATGAGGCCAAAGATAAGATATCATACGACAGATAATTTGTATTGATCCAGTGAAGCGGAGGAACAACAATCCGTTCTCCGGCCTTCATTGATACTTCATAACTGTCCTTGGTGCTGGTGTACTCCCGAAAAATCATATCATCGGTTGTGAAGGCAAATTTTTCCAGCCGTACGGGAACACTTGCTTCCGCGGCAGCAGGCAGCGCACTTTCAAATATAAGAAGTACCGTCAGCAGCAGACTCAAAAATCGTTTGTTCATAGAATCCCATCCTTTCTATCTATGCATTCTCATGCACCCTGCGAAGCCATCCAGCCCAGAAGCCGTTCCTTGTCCTCGGTCTGAGACAGCAGCATCCGCTGAAGATCGGCGTCCGCTGTCCCCGTAGGCTCCAGCCCCATAGCCTCCTGATAAGCGCTCACAGCTTCCGTAGTCATCGGACCATAATAGCCGTCCACAGAACTGGTCATATACCCTTTGTCCACCAATGCCGCTTGTATCGCGCGTACTGCATCTCCGGTGCTTTCTTCTGTCAATGTCTCATATGTATTTGTATCCTCTGCAATCTGGAACATATTCCCTTCGGAAATCATTCTGCTCAGGATTTCTCTCACCACGCTCTGATCCGTAATCAGAAGTTTTTCTGTGCGGTAATCTTCATAAACAGGATAATATGCTCTCTGGGAAAGATAATCCTCATCTGCTCCAGGACAGATCATATACACGAAAAGATATACCTCATTGTTGTAAATGTGACCGCTGGCATCCTGATAGTACACCGGAAGCCAGTTATAGGCCGTCCCATCCTCTGTCTCACAAAATCCCTGGGCAAAGTCAAAGCTGTCCAGGCTCAGCCAGCCCGCTCCGAAAAGCTGATCCAGAGTCTCCATGTGAATCGGCGCCATATCCGTATAATCGCTCATATCGTCGACCTGAAAACTGTATTCCTCATAGATCATCCAGTCCGCTGCGGAACCGAGATCCCGCATATTAAACTCCACCTCATCCCGGGAAACATTGGGACAATACACGGAAAAGCTTTCCAACAGCCGGCCTGCCTGACCTTCCTTCCCAAATCGATACTGCATAAAGTCACGGTCATCATCCGCCTCAACTGTTTCCATACCGTTCAGGCTGGACTGAACCGTCAAGGCAATCTCAGCGCTGTAAACTCCTGCGCCTTCCGGAACGAGAATCGGATCCTTTACTTTAAGGTTGAGAGTCTGTTCACTGATTTTCTCCCCCTCTTCCGGCTCTTCCAGAAGCAGAACACGTACCGTATCGGTGCTTTCACCTTTTTTGACGCGAATGTCGTATTCTTTTCCCGATTCAAATTCCGGCACTGACAGATAATCCGCGTATCCGTACTTAGCAGCAGTTTCGTCAATTGTAAAATCATGAGAGCAGACGATCTCCCCATTCTCAGGATCCGCTATTTCCACTGAGGCTGCTCCGGTTTCCCCGCAGAAAGAAAGCATTATTGGAAGTTTATACCCGGATTTTCCATATAAGCGCGTGCCGTTTTCAGGAGAAGCAATCTTTGTTCCTCCCGGAATATCCAAAGCCTCCCACTCGTCTGTTCCGCCCTGGACAGGCCGTTCTTCCTCCTCTTCCTCGCCCTGATCCATTCCGTCCGGGACAACCACCTCAATCGAATATTGTCTGGTCTGACCGCCGCACTCAACCTCCAGGGTATAAGGGCCATAAGTGCCCGGCGTTTTTGTAAAGTACATTCCTCCCATATTACTGTCTCCAACACCCTGATATTTATATTCAAACGGCTGGCCATTCTGAGCGGTTCCAAACAGTCGTGCACGGTAGGGCGCGTATTCTCCGATCTCAAAAGCAAACGCCAAAAATCCCCCATTGACATAGGCCATGTAAGAATCATCCTGCTTCAAATCTTCTATTTTTGTTTCCTCATATTGTGCATTATAGGCAAAGACTTGTATCTCCTTTCCTTCGCCCAAGGGTTTCTGAAGCAAAGAAGTATCTTCAAAAGTGAACGTTGCTCTGTCTTCTTTTTTACCGTCCGATAAAACCAGCTCATATTTCCTGCCAGGTTCCAGATTCTCTGAAAGCTCCAGTTCTGTACCTAAACCACTGTCCGCGCCTTCCTCATTATACGACATATCATCCTGTTCGGACGCAAGGATCTCACCTGTCTGCAAATCGCTCAGCTCAATGGTTGCCACCCCATTAAACTGGTGATAATGCCTGAATACCATAAACCTTTCCCCGGGATTTCCCATAACAGTTGATCCGTCTGCAGGACTGGTAATGGAAAGAGAATAATCTGACCCATCAGATGTGCTGGCTGCGGCAAACCTGGGCGTTGTCACAAATCCTGTTTCTCCTATTGCCGTCCCATAAGTAATGTCATACTGACAGTCCATAACCAGTTCCACCTGATAAGTCAGCACTTCTCCGTTACCAATGATTTCTAGTTGATGAGGACCGTATGTGCCCGGGTTACCGGCAAAATTCAGCATTCCAGTTCTTCCCCACACTTCATCAAAAATATCATTCCATTCGAATTTTTCTCCATTCTCAGCAATTCCTGACAGTCTGACGCGGTAAGGCTGCCCTTTCACTCGGTTTTGCAGGGAGAAACAGATGCATCCTGTTTCATCCAGATTCAGTCTATAGTAATCTCCCTGTCGAAAGTTTTCCAAATTTTCTTCTTTCTCCTGTCCGTCCGGGGAGACTGTATAAACGCACACATTTAATGCTCCTTCCGCTTTTGCCGGGCAGGAAAGCAGCAACATAAAGACAACAGACAGAACCGTCTTCTGTGCAACTCCTCCCCAAACATGCCAAATATAGGTTATCGCCCCAGTTCTTCCTTTCTTCACGCTTTTCCTCCTTTTGCACTGACATCCATTAACAAGCCTTACATTTTTGAGTATAGCACACCGCGCATTTATGCGCAATTTTAAAAAAGCTTCGAGTTGGCACAGAAAGTCGCCCGCCTCTTGACCCCTTTCCCAAAACTATGTTATAGTTCTGGTGGATAATTTTACCCTTTGGCAGAGTTCATCTTCTCTGCCGTTTGCATTATCCAGATACTCAAGAAGAGAATTTCAAGGAGGATAACACTTTATGAAACTGAAAGCCGCAAGAAAACGAATTATTTCACTTTTACTTGCCTCACTCATGCTCATGAGCGTTTTCGGCACACTCACAGCAGAAGCCGCGAATAAAGGACCCAAACTTGCGTCCACTTCCGGCACTTATTATCTGAAAAAAAGCGCAAAACAAAAAGACGTTTGGGTAGAGGTAGAGTCATCATACCCAGATTCGATAGTCTACAGTCCATCTCAAATTGAGAACCTGAAGAGCAGCAATCCGAAAGTCGCAACGGTCTCTGCAAAATTTTATTCAGAAGTATATCTTATTATCAAGCCGATAAAGACCGGAACGACTACAATAAGTTGCACTGTAAATGGCAAAAATCTCAAATATAAACTAACCGTCTGTAAATACGTGAACCCATTCAAAAAGCTCATGCTCGGTGATCGAAATTATGCATCTTCTTTCAACCAAAAAGAAACCAGTAAGAAAATCAAAAATCCGGGCGGCCAACGGACGCTGAATGTAACGCCGAAAAAAAGTTGGAAGCTGACAAAGATCGTTGGAACATATTGGGATCCTGATGCTGATGATGGATTTGGTGATTATTTTGATAAAAATATCAAAAACGGCGAGAATCTTGATCTGAGTAAAAAGTGGTGGTGGTTCAAATTTACGTTTAAGAATAAGAAAGGCACCAAAGAAGAATTCACTCTGTATTTTAACTAAAGAGCTATGCGTGAAAGAAGCCGGATACTCTGCACAAACCGCAGGGCCGTCCGGCTTCTTTTCTCACTGTTCTGTATCTGGTATAAGCCGCAGAGGACTTTGTGCGCTCCCCATCATCAGAGAATCCCGTAGTTCTTCATTGCCGTCTCCAGGCGCTTCGCGTTTGCTTCCTCCATCTCGGAGAGCGGGCTGCGCAGCGGACCGACATTCCGGCCCTGCAGATTCAACGCCTTCTTCACCGGAATCGGATTGACCTCGCAGAACAGCGCGTCAATCAGCTCGATCGCCGCAAGCTGCAGCTCGCAGCTCTTCTTCACATCGCCCGCAAGATAGGAAGCCACGATCTCGTGCGTCTGCCTCGGAGCAACATTCGAGAGCACCGAGATCACGCCGCAGCCGCCGAGCGACAGGATTGGCACGATCTGGTCGTCGTTTCCGGAGTACAGCTCAATCTCATCTCCCGCGAGGCTCATCAGCTTCGCCACCTGCGAGATATTGCCGGACGCTTCCTTCACGCCCACGATATTCTTGACATTCTTCACAAGCCAGGCAGCCGTCTCCGGCAGAATGTTGCAGCCGGTCCTGCTCGGCACATTGTACAGGATGATCGGCAGGCTCACCGACTCCGCGATCTTCGTGTAATGCTGCTTCAGGCCGTTCTGCGTCGCCTTGTTGTAGTATGGCGTCACGAGCAGCAGCGCGTCCGCGCCGTCCTTCTCCGCCTCCTGTGAGAGCTGGATCGCGGTCTGCGTGCAGTTTGAGCCCGTACCGGCGATCACCGGAATGCGCTTCGCCACTTTCTCGATCGCGAAACGGATCACCGCTGAGTGCTCCTCCATCGTCAGTGTCGCGGACTCGCCTGTCGTCCCACAGATGATGATCGCGTCCGTCCCCTCCGCGATCTGGTACTCCAGAAGCTCCGCGAGCGCGTCGTAATTTACCTCTCCGTTCTCATACATCGGCGTGACGATCGCCACGCCCGCCCCCTTAAAAATAGCCATATCCATATCCTCCTTTTCCAGTACACATTTCCTGTCAGACAGCCTTTCCGGTTCTGCAGGTCACACCTCAATCTGGGAAGCCCCATGCCGTGCTGCAGTCGATTCTCCAAAACTTCCCTCAACACAGCAAAGGGACTGTCGACAGACAGCCCCAAAGAATTAGCAGAATTCTGTTCTCCAGATAGCTCTCCATCGCATCCCGATGACAGTCATGCGGTTCTTCACCGTATGCCCAAGAAAGCAGTCTCGGAAGCTGCTCCCTTTCGGCGCTCTCCCCTTTCCACGGCTATCCTCTGCGCCCGAACACATCCGGCCGTGTACTCATGAATCGCGCAACCTCTATCATTTCAAGATTTCTTTCACTATAGCATTATTATGTTGTATTGTCAACGGTTTCTGACTCCACAAGGACCAGAGACATCTCCCAGCAGGCTATTTTGGACTTCTTATCACTGTTAAAATTTCGTCCTATGTCCTACAGCACGCCATTCTCCGCGCGGTATGAAGTCGACAGCTCCGTCACTTCATTGACATACGGCCAGAGCTCCTTGCACTCGCTGGTCCCAGTCAGGTAAAGCTCAGTGCCCTCTCCAACTGCATCGATCAATCCGCGCAACTCTTCGATCGTCACAATTCCCTTATCCGTCAGCCCAAGAATCTCGTCGAGGATCAGCACATCCGCCTCTTCCGTCACCAGAACCTTTTTGGCAAAATTCAGGCCATTCTTGATATTGTTGATCTCGTCCTCTTTCTCACGTTCCGTCAGATTCTCATAGTTGGCTGCAAATCTCTGAAATCGAAACAGCTTGATCTCCGGCTCCAGACGTTTGAAAAATTCCTGGCTTCCACCGGACTGCTGCTCTTTCAGAAATTGGATCAGCACAACTTCCTTTCCTTCTGCGGCCGCGCGGACACCTTTTCCAAGTGCCGCTGAAGTCTTCCCCACGCCAGTTCCACAGAAAATATGTATATATCGTCCACTCATTGTCCACCTCATCACCGCCATAGCCGAAACGGTTCTCGCTTTTTCATGATCACGCTGTAATTACCGTACTCTGCCCGACTATGGCCTTGGTATTTATCTGTAAATGCTTCATTATATTACTATATTTTCCCTGAGAATGCAATATTATTGTATACATTCGTCAGCTACGTTTGTCCCCAACCGCTCTGTAACCTCTCCGGATGCTGATAGTTCAATATAGTTAATCTCACTCCAAATACTCTAGCTTGCTCACAGACACCTCGTACGCAATACGCTTTTCGGTGGTGTCATCATCCAGTCGCTTCACATATTCCCTGCTCTGGATCCGTCCCCATACCTGCACATGTCCCCCTACCTCAAAGTTCGATGTGAAACGGGCATTTCGCCCCCAGCAGATACACGGTATATAATCCGATTTCCCATAAGGACGGTTGACCGCCAGCAACATATCCGCAATCTCCCGGCCAAGCGGAGTTCTTCGGTACACCGGTGTCTTGCAGATATAGCCGTCCAGAAAAATCTGGTTGCTCTTCACCTTATCGCCGTCTTCCTCCACGAAGCTGATCTCACGCGCAAACACAGAAAGCACCAGCTTGTTCTTCTTCTCCTCGTGCCTGTTGTACGAACGGAACTGTCCGAAAACTTGTATGTATTCCCCCTCGTAATCCTGTGTGACGTCAATCAGACGCTCTGAAATCATCACCGGTATGATATCGGATGAATCACTCAGCCTCTGAACAGAAATATCCACCATGTAAAACCCTTCCCCGAACACCTCGTGGCTGAAGCCAAAACCGGAAACGATTTTTCCCATGATGGATACCTGATTGTTTTCAATGATCTTATCTGTCATAAAGCACTGTTCTCCTTTCTTCCTACGAAGTATCTTCTCGTATTCCAACTAGTTCAATTTATGCGCAAAGGTCTCCGAATATGTCTATTTTTTTCCAAAAAATAAAAAAATGTGTAACGGCACTTGTAATCTCCCCAAATTGTGATAAACTGGACAAGGTTTGAATTTAATGCCCAAACAGCAACGAGCCCCGTAAACAAGCGTTTTGTGAGGCACCGTATTGGCATGACTCGCTGCTAAACCCGAAAATAAGGAAAGAGTGAATTTATGATCAGAGAAGATGTAAGAAATATTGCAATCATCGCACACGTAGACCACGGCAAGACAACGCTCGTGGATGAGCTTTTGAAGCAGAGCGGCGTGTTCCGCGAGAACCAGGAGGTCGCCGAGCGCGTCATGGACTCCAATGATCTGGAGAGAGAACGCGGCATCACAATCCTGTCCAAAAATACCGCGGTTTTTTATAAGAATACAAAGATCAACATTATCGATACCCCAGGGCATGCTGATTTCGGTGGCGAAGTGGAACGCGTGCTCAAGATGGTCAACGGTGTCATCCTTGTCGTAGACGCGTTCGAGGGTGCGATGCCGCAGACAAAGTTTGTGTTGCGCAAGGCGCTCGAGCTCGACCTTCCGGTCATCGTCTGCATCAACAAAATTGATCGCCCAGAGGCCCGCCCGAACGAAGTAATCGATGAGGTATTGGAGCTATTCATCGAGCTGGACGCCTCCGACGAGCAGCTCGACTGTCCGTTCGTCTATGCCTCAGCGAAGGCAGGCTACGCGGTGCTCGACCCGAAGGACGAGCCAAAGAATATGGCCCCGCTCTTCGACACAATCCTGAACTATATTCCTGCGCCGCAGGGCGATGAGAACGGCCCGACGCAGGTTCTCATCAGCACGATCGACTACAACGAATACGTCGGCCGCATTGGCGTCGGCAAGGTGGACCGCGGCACGATCAGCGTGAACCAGGAGGCCGTCCTGGTCAACCATCACGACCCAGACAAGAAGCAGAAGGTCAAGATCAGCAAGCTCTATGAGTTTGACGGGCTGAATAAGGTAGACGTGAATTCGGCGACGATCGGCTCTATCGTCGCGATCTCCGGAATTGCGGACTTACACATCGGCGATACGATCTGTGCGGCAGATGCGCCGGATCCTATCCCGTTCCAGAAGATCTCCGAGCCGACAATCTCGATGAACTTCATTGTCAACGACAGCCCACTCGCCGGGCAGGAGGGCAAGTATGTGACCTCCCGCCACATC